>CASBQH010000370.1 GCA_949127695.1 Synechococcales cyanobacterium PMM_0073 | reverse complement strand
CTGGCGCAGCTGCCGACAGGCTTCAGCCAAAATCCACCGCCCCAGCGGCACAATTAGCCCCGTATCTTCGGCCAGCGGAATAAACTCAACCGGCGGGATCAGCCCCCGCACTGGATGCTGCCAGCGTACCAGCGCCTCAAAGCCGCTAATTTTGCCGGTTTGCAGCGCCACAATCGGCTGATATTGGATCCGAAACTCCTGGGGCTGCTGCGGCGAACTGCTGAGCGCTACCGCCCGACGCAGATCGGTTTCGAGTTGCAGCAGCGCCACCGCTCGCTTATGCATCGCCGTATCAAATAGCGCATGCTGTGAGCGCCCCAGCGTCTTGGCTCGATACATGGCCGTATCCGCATTACGCAGCAAATCTTCCGGGCGATCATATTCAGTTTCGCTCATGGCAATGCCAATGCTGGCTGAGGTAAAAACTTCCTGGCTGCTGAGGTTAAAGGGGGCTTGCAAAGCTAGATGAATTCGATCGGCCAGGTGACAAGCCTCAGCCTCAGCCTGGATGCCCTCTAGCAAAATCGTGAATTCATCGCCGCCTAGTCGGGCAATGGTATCCATCGAACGCAGGCAGGTTTCGAGCCGACGCGCCAGCGCAATCAGCAGCTGGTCGCCCACCGTATGCCCCAGGCTGTCGTTGAGCACCTTAAAGCGATCGAGATCTAAAAACAGTACCGCAAATAAATAGCCGCCATGTCGTCGGCTGCGGCCAATCGCCTGCTGCATCCTGTCCATAAACAGCGCCCGATTGGCCAGTCCGGTGAGGCTATCATGCAGGGCGTGATGCACCAGCTGCTGTTCGGCCTGCTTGCGCTCAGTAATGTCGGTTTGGGAGCCTGCCATCCGATAAGCCTGACCGCTACCGTCGCGCACCGCATAGCCGCGACTCAGCATCCAGCGATAGCTGCCGTTTTTATGCCGCATCCGATGCTCAATTTCAAAATGCCGGGTCTGGCCGTCAAGATGCGCGTTCAGCTGCACCTCAATCCAGTTGGCTTCGTCTGGATGCATCCGCTGAAACCATTCCTCTGGACGATTACCAATCCCTGGCTCGCCATGCCCCAGCATCGATTTCCAGCGCGGCGAAAAGTAGATCTGGTTGTTCCGCAGATCCCAGTCCCAAAGCCCGTCATTGGCTCCCTGCACCGCCAGCGCATAGCGCTCTTGACTCTCCCGCAGCGCCTCTTCAAACTGCTTGCGATCGGTAATATCTAGCCCGACAAAGACTGCCGCTTGATCTTGAGAATATTTCTGCGCTGCCAGCAGATAGCTGCGCGGGCTGCCCTCCACTTGAGCCGCAATTTCGACCGTGCTGGCGCTGACAGAGCTGGCCAAAAACTGCTGGACAAAGGCCGCAAAGCCGGGACTCGACTCCATAAAGCCCAGCTTTTTGCCAATAAAGTCTTCCGGGCACAGCTGAAACGTCTCGGCCAGATAGCGGTTAATTCCCAAATACTCACAGTCGGCGCTAAACCAGGAGACACAGCCCGGTACGGCATCCAGCACGGCTTGCAGCTGATCTTTGGCCTGCTGTAGCTCCTGGCGAGCCCGCTTGCGGTCGCTAATATCTCGACCAAACATCGCCACGCCAGTAATGCGGCGATGGCTACGAATCGGGTTAAACAGCACTTCAATATCGGTCGGCAGGCTGGGCACAGCCAAATGCAGCTCAATCGCCAGCTCTTCGCCCGCCAGCGCCCGGTTGTAGCAGTTTTTCCAGAGTGCCTGCTGCGTGACCGGCAGACAGGCCACCAGATCAAGTCCGGGACGCAGCGTAATCCCGTAGGCTTTGGCAAACTGGCGCTGGCAGGCGCTGTTATGGGTAATCAGGCGATACTGATGATCGACCGACCAGACGGCATCGGGCGTATGTTCAATCAAGGCTGTCAGGTTGGCAGCCTGCTGCTGGACGGGCGGTGGATTATTCAACGCAGAGCACAGCAGCGTCACCAGACTGGGCTGATCCAGCTGCTGGCTGGGCAGGGTTAAAATCGGCAGACTCAAGTCCTGCTGCTTGAGCAATTGCGTGAGCGCGCTAAACTGCTCTGGTGGGCAGGAGTCAAAGGTAATCAGCAAATCCCAGGATTGGTCAGCCAAGGCTAGCACCAGACTCTCTAGCGAATCGACCCACTGCCAGCCCGCACAGCTATTCTGAGCGCCATTTTGAGCGCCATTTTGAGCGCCATTTTCAGCCAGAGCACTGCTGAGCTGGGCGGCTTCCTGGGCTGAGTTGACCAGTACCAATCCCTGCCGGAGCGAGCAGCTGACCATGCTTTCGTCTGGAACCCTGAGTGCAACCATGAATTAACCCGTAGTGAATTGAGCTGTAGAGGGTAGAAGATGGGGCAGCTAAAGTTTTCAGCAGCTTGAGTGAATGTATTTAAATGTTTCAACGAAACAGGGGGCTTCGCAAAAGGGCAGGATTACTGAAATCCTCGCTGCCGCTTTAGAGCTTTCAGCAATTTGTCCCGTAGATCTACGGGATTGGCCAGGTTACAGGTCAGCTATCCCTATAGACTCTGAGCAAATTATTCAAAATTTCAGCCCACAATCCGGATAGTTCTATGCTTTGGCCGCCGCGCGAGACAGTTCAGCAAATGGTTAAATTCTTGTTACAATCAGCATGTTTGGCTTGAAGCCCTGAGCGCTAGATTAGCGTGAGGTTTAGGTCAGATCCCGCTCACTCTCACAGGTCACGCTATGCTGCGCCTCGAACATATCGGCAAAATCTATCCGACCGGTGAAGTCCTGAAAGACGTGAGCTGGGAGGTGAAGTCTGGCGACCGGATTGGCTTGGTGGGCGTCAACGGCGCTGGCAAATCAACCCAGCTGAAAATTATCGCGGGCGAAATTGAGCCAACTTCGGGGGAAGTGATCCGCCCCAACAGTCTGCATATCGCCTATTTGACCCAGGAATTTGAGGTTGATCCGGAGCGAATTGTGCGGGACGAGTTTTGGCGAGCGTTTGACGAGGCCAATCAGGCGCATCAAGCGCTAAATCAAGTGCAGCATGAGATGCAAACCGCCGACCCTGAGCAGCTGGATGTGCTGATCCATCAGCTAGATCGCCTACAGCGCCGGTTTGAGGCACTCGATGGCTATGGCCTAGAGTCACGGATCGAGAAAATTTTGCCAGATTTGGGCTTTGCACCCGAAGACGCCGATCGGCTGGTGGATTCGTTCAGCGGCGGCTGGCAAATGCGGATGAGCTTGGGCAAAATTCTGCTACAGTCCCCCGATCTGCTGCTGCTAGACGAGCCGACCAACCATCTAGATTTAATGACGATTGAATGGCTAGAAACCTACCTAAAAGGTCTCTCGACGCCGATGGTAATCGTCTCGCATGACCGTGAGTTTTTAGACAGGCTCTGTACCCAAGTCGTGGAAACCGAGCGCGGCGTCTCCACCACCTATTTGGGCAACTACAGTGCCTACCTAGAGCAGAAGGCCGAGAGCCAGATGGCACAGCTCAGCGCCTTTGAGCGGCAGCAGAAAGAGCTGGAAAAGCAGCAGGCGTTTGTGGACAGGTTTCGCGCTAGCGCTACCCGCAGCACCCAGGCCAAAAGCCGCGAGAAGCAGCTGGACAAAGTTGAGATTCTCGACGCGCCGGTTGCAGGT
>CASBQH010000369.1 GCA_949127695.1 Synechococcales cyanobacterium PMM_0073 | reverse complement strand
TGGGGATCATCAGCACGCCGAACCAGCCCACATAGAGGCGGTTGTCGGTGGAAGTGACCCAGTTGCAGAACTGTGACCACAGGTTGGCGCTCTCGCGCCGCTGTAATGTCGTTGTCATAATGAGTGCTCTGGTTAAGAATTTGAATTAAGCGAGTGAGTTGCCTCAGCTCGTGAGTCTTATATTAGGGGAGATGTTGCGGTTTGTAAACAGAAGCTCAGAGAAGTCTCTCTTTCTACAGATTTCCTTAACAATTCTGTGGATACGGACGCTTAGCCCGGTGGCCAGGTCATTTGCCGCCCGCCCAAAATATGCAGATGCAGGTGGTCAACCGTCTGTCCGCCGTCTTCGCCGCTGTTGATCACGACGCGATAGCCCTTTTCTAAGCCAGCTTGCTCTGCCACTCGCTTTACAGTCAGCAACAAATGCCCCAGCAGCGCGTGGTCTTGAGATTCAGCATCAGCTAGCTTGGCGATTGGCTGTTTGGGAATCACCAGCAGATGGACGGGCGCTTGAGCATTGATATCTCTGAAAGCTAAGCAAAGATCGTCTTCATAGAGAATCTCGGCGGGGATTTCGCGGCGAATAATCTTGCCAAAAATGGTGTCAGTTTCGCTCATAGCAGTTCACAAAATTAAACCTATAGATTAGTATTTTGCTGTCATTCTAAGAGGTGAGAGGGGCAGGAGATGCTCGTCCACCGATGCAAAATATGTGAATCTCAGCGTGAATCCCAGATTGGCAGCTGTGGCTCAGAGTTTCAGGTCTTTCTCATAGTTTGATGAGTGCTTTGGCTCTCTGGCGGTGACGGTAGGGAGCTTTTTTGTCTACATGCTTTTTTGTCTACATACAGATCCGCATAGATCCGCCAGTTAGATCATCAAAGACTCAATGCAAGACTGGTGGCAGCAAACCTTTCCAGCCGGACGCCAAACCCTGAAGATTCGCGATCTTGGCGGGCGATCCGTTGCCATTGCCTATGGCGAGGCCGGAGTGGGCGCGCCCCTGCTATTGCTGCATGGCGTTGGCAGCTGGAGCTATAGCTGGCGGCATAATATCTGGCCACTCTCGCAGCAGCGGCGGGTGATTTGCCTAGATGCCAAGGGCTACGGGTTTTCTGAGGCGATGCCGCCGCCCGAAACCGCTGGGCATCAGGTGGAGGAGCTGCGGCAAATGATTCAGGCGATTAGCGACGAGCCGGTGGCGCTGGCGGCTGAGTCACTGGGGGCGCTGACGGCGCTGGCTGTCGCGCAGGCTCACCCAGGGTTAATTGAGCGGCTGATTGTAATTAACGTGCCAATTTTCCCAAAACAGCTGCCCAGCTGGGGAATGCGGACGCTGTCGCAGATTCCGCTGCCGCTGATTGAATGGCTAGACGACTGGCGCGTTTTGCAGCCCTTCTCGCCTGCGGTCGAGTGGCTGACGCGCCTAGTCCGGCAGGAGGTAGTGCTTGATCCAGCCAGCATTACCGACGAAGAAATCTACTGGCTCACCTATCCCTATCTGCACCGTCGCGGGGCGCTGACTCAGTTTGCATCTGACTTGCAGCAGGCTGCGGAGCAGATCCAGCGCTGTTTGGCGCAGCAGCCGAATCTGATTAGCCAGATTCAGCAAGATCTGCCCCAGATCGACTGCCCGACGCTGGTGCTTTGGGCTGACCAAGATCAGTGGTTTCCGCCCGCAGATGGGCAGCTTTTGGCGCAGAGGCTGCCCAACGCGCAGTTTCAGCTGATTCCCAACTGCGGTCATGTCGCCTCAAGCGGCAATCCGGCGGCGCTGAATGCGGCGATTTTGGCTTTTTTGCAGGCTGAGGTTTAGCGTTCTGGGTTTAGTGCTCTGGGCTATGGCAAAGCCACTCTCAGCTGGATTAGAATCCGGAGGCTGGCGCTTTCCAACTGACTATGGACTTTATTACCGATCCGCCCATTGCCGTCAAAATTCAAAAGATGCAGCAGCGGGTGAGATGGCAGCATCCCGAAATTTTGGCGCGCGGCATTGACCAAACCGAGCTGGTCATTGACGATGGCGGTGCTGATGACCCAGAATTTTCGTTTCTAGTCATTGGCGACAGCGGTGCGGGAGCGCACCGAGACCATCATCCGCAGCGAAAAATTGCCGAAATGATGCTGGGGCAGCTCCAGGGCTGTCGGTTTTTGCTGCATACCGGCGATGTGATCTATCTAGTCGGCTCAAAAGACTATTACTACAAGAATTTTATTCATCCTTACCAAGAGTTCCTGGTGGGCGGCGAACATCCCCGCCAGATTGCTTTTGACCAGATGACCTTCAAGCTGCCGTTTTTGACGGTTCCTGGCAACCACGATTACTACGATCTGCCGCTGCTTTACGGTCTGCTGGCACAAACCGCGCAGCCAATTCGCTACCTGCTGCGCTCGCGGGTCGATTGGGATGTGGGGCTGCGCGGCTCTGAGCAGGGCAAGGTCTACGCCCAGGCATTTCTGGACTATCTGCTCCGGTTTAACAGCCCAGCCCAGCTCGCCCAGCATCTGGATCAGCACTACATTGCGTTGGGCAAAGCTGGCAGATGCCTGCACTACCAGCCCAAAGAATTTACGCGCCTGCCCAATCGCTACTACCAGTTTTGCTATGGCGGCATTGACTTTTTTGCGCTTGACTCCAACACCTTTAACGCGCCGATTCCGCTTTTGACCGGCGCGGCAGGTGCAGCCCAGCGCCAAGCCTTAGAGCAGCGGCGCAGCCAGGTACAGCAAGAGCAGGCCGAGCTAATGGAGCATTCTCTACAGCTTGATCCGGAGCAGCCGGATCAGGCAGAACAGCTCGACGACTGCCGTACAAAGCTAGAGCAGCTCGAAGAAGTCGAAAAAGACATCACCAAGCAGCTGCAAGCCAACCATAGCGAAACCGTCGATACCGATCAGCTCAGCTGGCTGACCCAACGCCTGATTGAATCCTGGCAAAATCCGGCGGTGCGCGGACGGGTGATTTTCTTCCACCATCCGCCCTATGTCACCGAGGCCACCAAATGGCATCAGGGGCAGACCCTCGCCGTGCGCCAACGCCTGCGCGCCGCCCTGAGTCAGGTGGCAGATGCGATTGGCCAGCAGTCGCAGCCCGTTGTTGACCTGGTGCTAAACGGCCATGCTCACTGCCTGGAGCATCTGCAAACGGGCGATACTGGCGGCGGCGATGCCCATACCAACTGGCTAGTCTGCGGGGGCAGCGGCTATAGCCTGCGGCGGCAGCGCCCAGAAGGCGCTGATGTTTTGGAAACTGGGCTGGATGGCCAATTGCGCCAAGTCGCGAGTTCGCGGCTGTTTGTGGGACGAAGTGGCCAAGGCAATCACAAGCGCCGTCCCTACTCGTTTTTGCGGATTGACGTGCAGGCTGGCAGTCCGCCTCGGTTTCTGGTGCGTCCCCATGTGGCCGAGCGCTATCAGCATCAGTGGCTAGAGCAGAGTCTGCCGCCCTTTCAGATTTAGGTTTTATGACAAACACGTTACAATTAGAGGGCTTTTAGTGCTGAAGTGAGCCTGCTCTATGCCAATCTGCGCCATGGCCATCGAGATTCCGCCCTTCCAGTTTCAGATTGATCTCACCCTGCTAACCGGGATCAGCCTCTGGTCGCTGGCGCTCTATCTGGCGTTCTTTCCAGTGAGCGAGCTGCTCATGGAAAAGCTGGGCGACTGGATGAACCGCTCTGAGCGCTCGCTGTATCGCACTCAGGCTGAGTTTGACCAAGCCCAGACGGCTCGCGAGTCGATGAATGCGTTTTATGCCTCGCTGCTGAGCGTTTTGCCCTTTTTGGGGGTTGGCAGCCTGTGCAACTGGGGCGTGGCGCTGAGCTTGGGGCAAAGCTGGACGATTAGCCTGGGTCTGATTGCGGCCATTGGCTGCGGCGTCTATGAGCTGGGTCGAAGAGATGGTCAGTCGGCTAAATAATTTTGGCCAAATAATTTCAGCCCTATAATTTTGGCTAGATTATCACGCTCTCTGATGCAGCTCCAGCAAGAAGAAGATATTCGGCAATATATTGAAGCCCGCCTGAAGCAGAAAGGGGTAAGCACAGAGCGAGAAGTCGCCTGTGGCAACGGCATTCGGGCTGATTTGGTCACGCCCAATATGGTGATTGAAATCAAGCGACAGCTGAACCGAGGCGCAATTTATCAAGCCTACGGGCAGGGTGTGGCCTACCAAAAGCTGTTGAAAAAGCCAAAGCTGCTGATCATTGGCCTTGCGCCTGTTTCAGAGTCAAAATATCAAGAAGCGCAGCGGATTGCGGAAAATATCCGGACAAGAGATGTAGAGGTTGTATTTATCGACAAAGATCCCAATTGGGGGATTGCAGCGGCCTCTGTTGGGGGCTGGCTGGCTGGCTGGCTCGGCAAATCAGCCAGTAAACCAGCCAGCAAACCAGCCAGCAAACCAGCCAGTAAACCAGCCAAAACCCAGCTGCCGTTTGAACCTGCACAGGCTTCGATTACTGGAGTTCTGGCCGAAAAAGTGGCCGAAAAGGTCGTTGAAAAAGCCGCTGAAAAGATCGCCGAGCAGGTTGAAAAAGCTGAAAAAGCCGCTGAGTCCAGTGCTCCCCTCACCAAATCTAGCCCAGCCAAGCCAGCCGAAGTGGTCTTGCCGCCTGAGCCTGCTAAACCGCCTCCGCCCAAGCCCCCTGCGCCCCCTGGTCACTCAACTGGTCACTCAACCATGAAGGATTTCTGGATACTGCTGCTGATTATTCTGGTGTTTCTCGTGATTAGAACCTATCTGTGGCCTAGCCAGTCTAGTCGTTCTAAATGGGCTGACCCGCCCGCTGGGCAGGTTTTGCCGTCGCCGAGGTTCTAGCTGCGCTCTGGTCTCTGCTCTGGCCTGTGCCACAATCCCTGTGCCACAATCAATGATTAGTGTGGATAGAGAGCCAATGCTGGATTCACTGCTGCGAGAGCGCTATCACCTAATCTCAGTGCTGGGAGTGGGCGGGTTTGGTCAGACCTATCTGGCGCAAGATCGGCTGGCGGCTGACGCGATCTGCGTGGTCAAGCAGTTTAAGCCCGTCAAGACCGAGCCGCAGTTTTTAGAAATTGCCCGTCGCCTGTTTGACACCGAAATTGCGACATTGCGACGCCTGGGGCAGCATCCCCAAATTCCCTCATTCATTGATTTTTTTGAAGAGGCTGGCGAATTCTACCTGGTGCAAGAATTCATTGACGGCCATGCGCTCAGCGATGACTATCCGCCCAGTCGCCGCCTCACAGAAGCCGAAGCAATTGATCTACTGCGCGATCTGCTAGAGACGCTGGCGTTTGTGCATTCGCAGCAGGTGATTCACCGTGACATCAAGCCCAGCAACCTAATTCGTCGTCAGAGTGACGGCAGCGTGGTGCTAATTGATTTTGGCGCGGTTAAAGAAATTCATACCCAGCTCTTGAGCGAAGAGGAGCAGCGATTTACGGTTGGAATTGGCACCCAGGGCTATACGCCCAGCGAACAGCTCGCAGGCCGACCGCGCTACTGTAGCGACATTTACGCGCTGGGAATGACGGTGGTTCAGGGGCTAACCGGCCAGCAGCCGACGCAGATTCTGGCTGATCCCGAAACCAACGATCCAATTTGGCAGGCTCCAATTAGCTCTGGTCTTGACAGCATCCTCAGAAAAATGCTGCGCTATCACTTTAGCCAGCGCTACCAGTCGGCGCAAGAAGTGCTGCAAGCGCTCGATCAGCTGGCCAATGCCCCGCTCGATTCAACCATGATTCCAGATGGGCTACAGCTTTCGCCCTCGCTGCTCTATCACCCGATGGGCGACGAGACTGCGGTGGATCGCCCAGTGCAGCTAGACAAGCGCCACAAAATCTACCGCAGCTTACGAGCAATTGCCGTCACCGCTCTCAGCGTTACGGCACTACTAGCCGGACTACGGCAGCTGGGCTGGCTGCAAGCTCCAGAGCTAGCGACCTACGATCAGTGGGTGCGATTACAGACGCGCCAGTCGCCGCTGCCGCCTGACCCCAGACTGCTCATCGTTGCAATTAACGAGTCAGATCTACAGGCTCTACAGCGCGGCACGCCTTCAGATGCCGATGTCGCCACCGTAATTCGCAATCTGCAAAAGCATCAACCCCGCACCATTGGCCTCGATCTGCATCGCGATCTGCCGCAGCAGCCCGGTCATACGGCGCTGCTTCAGGCGCTCCAGGCTGATAATTTAGTAACCATTATGAAGTTGGGCAATGCCGAGCGCAAGTTTGATATACCCCCACCAGAGGGCGTCCCGGATGCGCGCCTCGGCTTCAATGATTTTCCGATTGACCCAGATCGGGTAGTGCGCCGCAACCTGCTCTATGCCACAGTTACGGCGCAAAGAACCGAGCAGACCTTCAGCTCATTTGCGCTGAGGCTGGCTAGCCAGTACCTGCAAACTGAGCCTCAGCCCAGCCCAAATCAGCCAGAGGTGATGCGGCTCGGCAAAGCTGATTTTCTGCCGCTGACTGCTAGCACTGGAGGCTACCAAACCATTGATGCCGCAGGCTATCAAATTATGCTCAACTACCGCTCGCCGCAGTCTCCAGCAGAGCAGATTACTTTCACAGCAGCGCTTCAGGACAAGCTTGATCCCGCTCAGGTAAAAGATAAAGTGGTGTTAATTGGCACGACTGCAATCAGCGGCAAAGACTTCTTTCGGACGCCGTTTAGAGGCGGGGAAACCAGCGACTACCTGATGCCGGGAGTGGTGGTACATGCCCAGATGGTCAGCCAGCTGCTAAGCGTCGCCACCGGCCAAATGCCACTGCTGCGGGCATGGCCTAACTGGGCAGAAC
>CASBQH010000368.1 GCA_949127695.1 Synechococcales cyanobacterium PMM_0073 | reverse complement strand
CCTCTGTCTCTTGCCTCTGTCTCTTGCCTCTGTCTCTTGCCTCTGTCTCTTGCCTCTGTCTCTTGCCTCTGTCTCTCACAGTCTCTCTGCTCTACTGTAGCCTTGCCCGACCGTCCCTAGGTTTGGCCTCTGGATTTGGCCTCTGGGTTTGGCCTAGTTGAGCTTCAGCACCGCCATAAACGCCTCTTGCGGCACATCCACCGTGCCAATCGCCTTCAGCCGCTTCTTGCCCTTAGCCTGCTTTTGCAGCAGCTTTTTCTTGCGCGAAATATCGCCGCCGTAGCATTTGGCCAGCACATCTTTCCGCAGCGCCGGAATATGTTCGCTGGCCACCACTCGCGAGCCAATTGACGCCTGAATCGGGATCTTAAACTGATGGCGCGGAATCAGCTCTTTCAGCTTTTCGACCAGCGCCCGCCCCACGTTGTAAGCCTTATCGCGATGCACAATCGTCGCCAGCGGATCAACCTTGTCGCCATTGATCAGCACGTCCAGCTTCACCAGCGGATTTTCCTGGTAGCCAATCAGCTGATATTCCATACTGGCATAGCCCCGCGAGCGTGACTTCATCTGGTCAAAAAAGTCGGTGACGACTTCCGCCAGCGGAATTTCGTAGACCAGCGTGGTGCGGCCTTGCGCCAGATATTTCATATCTTTGAATAGGCCGCGCCGAGTCTGACTCAGCTCCATCAGCGCCCCAACAAACTCTTCAGGCGTGATCATCTCCACCTTGACATAAGGCTCTTCAATTTTTTCGCGGTACTGCGGGTCAGGCAGTAGGCTGGGATTGTCAATATAGATCACCTCGCCGTCAATTTTAGTGACGCAATAGATCACCGAGGGTGCGGTCGTAATTAAATCAAGATCATATTCGCGCTCTAGCCGCTCCTGGACAATTTCCATATGCAGCAGCCCCAAAAAGCCGCAGCGGAAGCCAAAGCCCATAGCGCTAGAGGTTTCGGGTTCATATTGCAGCGCCGCATCGTTCAGCCGCAGCTTTTCCAGCGCTTCGCGCAGATCTTCAAACTGGTCAGCGTCGGTGGGGAAGAGGCCGCAGAACACCATCGGCTTAGCTTCGGTATAGCCGGGGAACGGCTCTAGCGCCGGAGCTGCCGCCAGCGTAATCGTATCGCCCACCCGCGCATCTTCGACGGATTTGATCGCCGCCGCCAGATAGCCGACTTCGCCCGCATGTAGATCTGTGACCTGGATCTGGTTGGGCGAAAGAATGCCCAGCTCGTCGATTTGGTACTCTTTGCCGGAGGCCATAAACCGGACGCGCTCGCCTTTTTTCAGCGCCCCGTCCATCACCCGAAAATAGACGACCACGCCCCGGTAGGCATCATAGTAGCTGTCAAAAATTAGCGCCCGCAGCGGCTGATCCACGGTGTCCTGCGGCGGCGGCACTTTCTCGACAATCGCCTCTAAAATTGCGGCGATGCCAATCCCCTCTTTCGCCGAAGCCCGAATCGCGTCGCTGCAATCGAGGCCGATGATCTCTTCAATTTCGCCCGCCACCCGCTCCGGATCGGCTCCCGGCAAGTCAATTTTGTTCAAGACCGGGATAATTTCTAGATCGTTTTCTAGCGCCAGGTAGACGTTAGCCAGCGTCTGGGCTTCCACGCCCTGTGAAGCATCTACCACCAGCAGCGCCCCTTCACAGGCGGCCAGCGAGCGCGAAACTTCGTAGGAAAAATCGACGTGGCCGGGAGTGTCAATTAAGTTGAGGATATACTGATGGCCGTCTTTAGCGGTGTAGTTCATCCGAGCGGCTTGCAGCTTAATGGTAATGCCGCGCTCTCGCTCCAAGTCCATATTGTCCAGCAGCTGCTCTTTCATCTCTCTGTCTTTAACTGTGCCTGTAGTCTGCAAGAGGCGATCAGCCAAGGTCGATTTGCCGTGATCGATATGAGCAATAATCGAAAAGTTGCGAATGCGAGAGACCGGTGCGTCCGTCATAAAGCTAAGGTGATGGGCAGAAGAACAAGCGGACAGATCTCTCTCTGGCAGCCCCGCCTTTGGCTCAGTTCTAGAGCGCGCTTCTGGAACTGATCTGGCAGATGATCTGCCAATCAGGGCGGTGGGCTGTAAGAGATGTGACAAGAGATTCTTAAAGCCATTGTAATCGGTCTGCTTCGATCCCGGATGCCCTGATCTCCAGCAGATCAAGATAGCTTTACCTATTTACAGGTTGAATGAGGTTTAATGGAGGGCAGAGGTTGCCTGCGAACCGGTTGCCTAATGAACCGGCAAGTCGTCCCGCCCAACTTCCCCAACTGCCGTTATACAGCATCCGCTATGAATGACTCTGGTGTTGACTCGAAGCCCTCTGGTGCTGCTTCTGGTGTTTCTTCTGGCAAGGTAAACGTCTCGATTCAGATCGACGCAGAGCTGCTAGAGCAAATCAGCCACCTGACCAGCGACCCCAGCAAAGTGATTGAGGTGGCGGTGCGGCAATGGCTGGGTGGCGGCAACCGACGCGATGATGATTTGACGCGAACGATGCGCCGAAATCCTCCTGTTCCGCCCAAAGGTGAATGGAATGATTAGTAAAATTCGCGCCCAGAGGCTGCGGGTGCAGAGGCTGGCAATTAAATTTAGGCAGTCCAGTTGAGGCAATCCAGCTTAGGCTGGAATGAATAGATGGACAGACTAAGTTGAGGGCTAGCTCAACGTTTCGCAAATTTCCTGTTGGTTCAACGCTGATGACTCCTTCCGGCGACCCATCGTTCCCGACTCACGCGATATCTCTCACAACATCTCCAACGGCTGACCGGTTTGAGGGCGGTGCGATGACTGGAGCAGATTTGGTATTTACGCAAACCGCAAGCGGCCAATATCTGTCGTTCTATTGGCGTGAAGCCGCTCGCTATGGCTTAGGTTGGCAACCGAGCAGCGCTCACCCAATTCAGGCATTCACGCCAGTTGATCTGCCTTCCTACCTAGAAAAACTGCGCGGAGTCTTAGAAACTGGCGCTCCAGCGCAGTTTGAGACTGCTTTTAGCCATGCCAACCAGCGCTTCGTCTTTGCTCTGACCCTCAGCCCGGTCATCCTGCCGTCAGAATCGGCTCGGCTGGCTCTGGCGCTGGGTTGGCTGCGGCCTGCAAACCGCCTTGGCGCAGCACCAGAGCTGAGGTCACGAGTAGCGCCAGTGATTCGGGAGATCCGCAGCAGCTTAGATCTGAGCCAAATCTGGCAGCAGACGGCGCGGGGAGTCGCAGAGCTATTTAACAGCCGCTGTTTGGTCTGCGACTATCCGGCCAACGCTGAGTCGTTACCGGTTGTAGCCTATGCGCCGCTGCCCGATCTAACTCACCTAGACCGCGATTTACCCATTTCCTTACCCGTTTCGGCCTCTTGCGTCAGCGCAGCGCTAGGCAGCCTTGATCCGGTGATTACCCTCAATGACATTGCCTTAGATGACCTGGCAACGCCAGCGGAACTCACCGGAGTGGTAGCGGTGGCGACTCGCTATGAGCAGCAGCCCAACGGTCTGATTCTGCTCTACCCGATTGAGGTGGCAGTCTGGGGCGAATCAGAGCAGCGACTGCTCCAGCAGTTGGCTGATCAGGCGGGCAATGCCATCGGTCATACCCTGCTACTCGAAGCCAGCCGGATGCTAGTGAGCGATCTAGAGCAGGTGAACGACAGCCTGATGCAGCAGCAGTCTGATCTAGAAGAAGCGCGGCAGCAGGCTGAGGCGGCCTCGCGGCTCAAAAGCGACTTTCTGGCCAACACCTCGCATGAGCTGCGGACGCCGCTGAACGGAATGCTGGGCTTCTTAAAGCTGATCCTCGACGGCATGGTGGATGACCCAGAGGAGCAGATGCAGTTTATTGACGAGTCTTACCGCTCGGCTCGGCATCTGCTGGAGTTAATTAACGATATTCTCGACATTGCCAAAATTGAAGCGGGCAAAATGCAGCTTGAGCTCAACCCAATTGAGCTAGATGACCTGCTGGGTGCAGTTGAGAACTTCACCCGTCCGCAGGCGCAGCAGAAGCAGCTGGGCTTCGAGATTCGCACGCCTGACACGCGCGACAAGGTGATTCTGCACGGCAACTATCAGCGCTTGCTGCAAGTGATGCTTAACCTGGTGGGGAACGCGATCAAATTTACGCATGAGGGCAGCATCACCATTAGCGCCGAGGTGATTCCGGGCAAAGTGGTGGTGCAGGAAGAGGAAAAGCCAGGAACCGTTAAAATTAGCGTGGCCGATACCGGAATTGGTGTCTCGCTCGAAAAGCAAGATAAGCTCTTCCAGACTTTTAGCCAGGTGGACGGGTCGCATACCCGGCAGTATGGCGGCACGGGGCTGGGGCTGGCAATTTCACAGAAGCTGGTTGAAGCCATGGGTGGCGTGGTCAATTTCTTTAGCATGGGCGAAGGGCTGGGTTCAACAGTTACCTTCACAGTGCCGCTCCACCAAGACCCCGTAATGGTCACAGCGCTAATGCCTCATCCAGTTGACCTGTTGCTCTAGCCTATTTTATCCAGCCCTCTAATTTCGCTATGCTCGAAGTGCTAGCCGCGCTTTCTCTGTCAGCCGCAGTGGGTCTGCGAATTGCCTTACCGCTGCTGCTGATCATCTTGTTTCGCAGTGATGATCTCTGGACGAATCTGCCTGGATTATCGCAGCTGCCACCGCCGCTGGTGCTAGCAGTGCTGGTGAGCTGGTCGCTAATTGAGCTGCTGTTTTCTAAACAGAGACTGATTCAGCGCCTGCTGCAAGTTGTCCAGCTGTTGGTTAGTCCGTTTTTGGGGGCATTAGTCGGGCTGGCGGTGGCGCGGACGGCTCAGTTTGACGGCTGGTTAATTTGGATGCTGGCGCTGCTGGGCGGGCTGCTGGCGCTAGTGCTACAGCTGGTGCAGACGGGCTGGACCTATCGCCTGCGAAATGGTCTGCCGATCTGGGTGATTTTTATTCAAGATTTTCTCTGCGTCACGCTGGTGATTTTGGCATTTGATGCGCCCAGGCAGGGTGGCCTGATCGTCCTGCTGCTGCTCTGGCTAACCATCCGCAGCTCAACTGAATGGCGACTCTGGTATCAGCGGCAGGCGACCCGGCAACAGAAAGATCCGCGTCAGTTTAGAAATGAGCCGGACTAGCGGCTGAAGAAGCTGTTTGTAAACGTGAAGAGCGCTAGCCCCATTCTGGGAGAGTTTGAATCAGCTTGGCTCCAAAGTCCCCAGAATGGAGGCTTTAGCGGGCAGATCGGAGCGTATGCGCCCTCACTCTTAGAGCAGCCCGACATAGTGCAGGGGACCCTGGCCGCTGACCAGCTCCAGCAGCAGCGCCAAAAAACCGATCATCGCAATCCGCCCGTTCCAGATTTCAGCTGAGCTGGTCAAGCCCCACTCCCAGCGCTCCTGCGGGTACATCTTCACCTGCTTGCTCATCTGGGGCACTTCGTCTAGCTTCAGGCTAGGGCTATTCATGGCGTTGAGCACCATTTCACGAAGCTCGGCAATAAACACCGGATGCGTATTTAGAGCCGGGACGCGCTGAAAATTGTGAATTCCGGCTTCTTCGGCAATTTCTCGGTATTCAATATCGATTTCTTCTAGCGTCTCGATATGCTCAGAGACAAAGCTGACCGGCACAACCAGCAGATCTTTCACGCCCTGCTCAGCTAGCTCCAGAATAGCCTCCTCGGTGTAGGGCTTCAGCCACTCGACCGGGCCCACTCGGCTCTGATAGGCCAGCGTATGCGGATTGGGGCGATTCAGCCGCTGCATAATCAGCTCGGTGCATTCTTCAATTTCTTGCTGGTAGGGGTCGCCTGCTTCTTCCACATAGCTGAGCGGCACGCCATGCGCGCTAAAGAAAATATGCACCTGATCTGGGTTGTCAGACTGATCGAGCTGCTGCTGGATTAGCTCGGCCATTGCTTGCAGATAGCCAGAGCGCTTATACCAGGAGGGAATCACCGTGTAGTTAATTTTTTGCAGGCTGGGGTCTTCCTGCCAGAGCGCATCCAGCAGCCGAAAGCTAGAGCCGCTGGTGCTAATTGAAAACTGCGGATAGAGCGGCAGAATCACCAGATGCTCAATTGCATCGCGCTTGATCCGGGCAACGGCTTCTTCGGTAAACGGATGCCAGTAGCGCATGCCGATGTAAACCTGAGCCTCTTGGCCTTGCTCACGCAGCGACGCTTGCAGCGCCTGTCCTTGCTCTTCGGTAATTCGGCGCAGGGGTGAACCGCCGCCAATTAACTTGTAGTTCTCCTGAGATTTTTTAGCGCGACTGGTAGAAATCAGCCAAGCCAGCGGCTTTTGCAGCCAGGAAAAGGGCAGCCTGATAATTTCTGGGTCTGAAAACAGGTTGAACAGAAACGGGCGCACATCTTCAAGCTGGTCGGGCCCGCCTAAATTCAGTAATAAAACCCCAACACGACCCATAGTCACCACAGTCCCTTGCCCTTCATATTTGTTGCTAATTTTAACAATAAAGCAGCCGGAGTTTGGCGTTTATCTGAAGCTATCTAGAATTATCTCATCCTCGCCAGCTCAGCCCGTTTATTCAAATCCGTTACCCAAACCCGGTCACAGAACTTTATGCCTCCTGCTTCACAGGCCAGCTCCACTTTAGACGAATCAATCCAGAAGCTCAACCAGCGGCTGAAAGCAGGTCAGCTAGGCGTGCAGATTGAGCGGCGCGGCCAAAAGCTGAACTTGCGGGCGACTCTGCCCCCTCGACCGGGTAGCCCAAGGCTGCGCCCCTACCAGCAGCGGCTGCGCCTTAATCTGCCAGCCACCGCCGCTGGACTGAAGCAGGCCGAGCAGCAGGCCAAAATTATTGCCCTACAGCTGATGCAGCAGAGCTTTGACTGGCGGCAATATTTGCCCTTGGCCAACGGCACTGCGCTGCATCAGCTGGATTTACCCAACAAGCTAGCTGCGTTCCAGGCCGAGTTTTTGGCCGACGCCACCCAGAGTTCAGCCGCCCATCCGGCCTCGCGGCGCACCACCTGGGAAACCGCCTATGCGCCCTATCTCCACAGTCTGGTCGAGCTGGCGCAGTCGCGTCCGGCGCTCAGCCTGCCCGAAGCGATCTACATGACCTTGCAGGCGACTCGTCCCAATAGCCGCAGTCGGCAAATTTGCTGCACTGCCCTCAGCGGCTTCACCGAATTTCTACATCTGGAGCTGCCGACGCCGCTGAAAGCCTATTGGGGCAGCTATGGCACCAGCCGCACCCAAGCGCGCAGCCTGCCCTCTGACGCCGAAATTGTCGCCGCCTATGCCCAGATTCCCAACGCAAACTGGCGATTTGTCTATGGCATCATGGCCACCTACGGCCTTCGCAACCATGAGGTGTTTTTCTGCGACTACAGCAGGCTAGCTGCTGATCCAAGCGCTGATCCAAACGCTGATCTAGAGTCTGATCTAGAAGCAATGATTGAGGTGCTGCCCATGACCAAGACAGGCAGCCACAGCGTCTGGCCGTTTTATCCCGAATGGGTCGAGCAATTTAACCTGCGATCAGTTCTGCTGCCGCCGCTCACGACCGATCTCAACCAGACCACGCTGCGCCGGATTGGACAGCTGGTCAACGGCCAGTTTCGCCGCTACCAAATTCCGTTTTCGCCCTATGATCTGCGCCATGCCTGGGCGGTACGCACCATTCACTTTGGTCTGCCCGATACCGTCGCCGCCCGGATGATGGGGCATTCTGTTGTCATCCACAACCGCACCTACCACCGCTGGATCACCCATCGCGACCAGCAGCAGGCTGTCACCACCGCGCTCAGCCGCAGTCAGCTTCAGGCTCCGCCGCGAACTCTCTAGAGGCAGATTGAGTCAAAACCTTTAGTTAACAAATTAACTGGCGTAAACCGCCGAAAAACCAGCTAAACCCACCTAAACCGACTAAATTATTGATAACCATCAAATCAGGGACTTTCCGTGGCAACCATTTTCAGAACCTGGAGGCATCAACATTCATGGCTAGATCGCAGCATCGCTTGGCTAGGCATGCTGCCAGTCGGCGGTAGCGCCAAATTTCAGCGGCTGGCGCTAGCAGGACTCGAAATCAGGCCAGAAATGCAGCTGCTCGATCTCTGCTGTGGCAGCGGCCAGACGACTCAGCTTTTGGTGACGCAGTTTCATCAGGTGATTGGCCTAGATGCCTCTGCTGATGCGCTAGCGCAAGCCGCCCAAACTGCACCATCTGCCAAATATATCCAGGCTTGGGCGGAGTCGATGCCATTTGAAGATGCTCAGTTTGATCGGGTGCATGTGAGTATGGCGCTGCATGAAATGCGTCCGGTGCAGCTTTGGGGCGTTTTGCAAGAAGTGCATCGGGTCTTGAAGCCAGATGGGGTCTTAGCCTTGGTCGATTTTCACCTGCCGTCGAACGGGCTTTATCGCCTGGGGCTGGATCTATTTTTGGCGCTATTTGAAACCGAAACAGTCTGGCAATTTATTAAAACTGACCTGCTAGATTTGCTGGTGCGGGTCGGGTTTGAGCAGGCTGAATGTCGGCTGTATGCCAGCGGTAGCCTTCAGGTTGTGCAGGCTTATAAAGAAAATAGCGGAGCAGGCTGATGTCTCTTTTCTTTCTGACTGTCATCTTCGCGATCTTTGTCTGGTTGACTGACTCCCTGCTGCTCTGGCCAATTCAGGTGATTGATAGCTTTCAGCTGCCTTACTGGCTGGGCTTAACCATTGTCGGGGTAATCTTTACCTGGCTAGCCGCCGAGTAGTAAACCTGAGCAATATGGATGCCGCCGCTTTTTATGCCGCTCTGCGCGAACTTGAGTTTGACCTAGAGCAACTCCAGCAGCTTTCAGACCAGAGCTTAGAATTTGAGCAAGAATTGCTCCAGCTTTATCTCAAAGACCTACCGCCTCAGCTGACAGCCCTACAGCAGGCGGTCAGCCATGAAGATTGGCAGCAAGTTGAGCAGATTGCTCACTACATTAAAGGAGCCAGCGCCAGCATTGGAGCAATTAATCTGAGTCGGCTCGCCGGAATCCTAGAGCAGCAGGCCAGCCAGCCAGTCAGCCAACCAGCCAGCCAGCCAGCCAGTCAGCCAGCCAGCCAGCTAGAGTTGGTCAGGCAACTCTTCGACGAATTTGAGCGACTTCAGCAGCGGCTTCTACCGCTAGTTCAGCCAGTTGGACAGACAGGCGGCTAAGCCAAGCCGAGTCGCCAAACCCCAAAGCTAGGACGGAATAGCGTAGTTTTTGATAATCAACAGGCAGTTGCGCTCTGCATCTACTGCGCCATACTGCATCACGTCAGCGGTTTGCTGGATAATTTTCAAGCCTCTGCCGCCGTCAGCCTGATGATTTTGCGGCTCAGGCAAGCTGTCTAGTCGGTGGTTGAGATCAAACCCGGAGCCATAGTCCCAAATTCGCAGCTCAATTGCCCCATGCTTGGGCTGACGCGCTAGCTTCACTTCAATTTCAATCGGCGTCTCGACTGGCTTGTCAACATGGGCATGGCGCACGGCGTTGGTGAAGCCTTCAGCTAAGGCCAGCCGACATTGTAGCCAGACGGCTCTGGGAATTTCGGGTTGATCAAACTGAGCAAACCACTCCAGCACCTGCTCCAGCAGCTGAAGATCGGTACGAGTTTGAATTCGGCTGACCTGAGCGGGTTTCAAGCGAGAGACTCCACTGCTGAAAACGAGGTGATAAAGCGCTTGGTAGAATCAGATGCTTCCCGCCAACTTTAGCTTACTGTGAGGCATAGAAACCTCGCAATTCCTTTTACGGCTGTTCATCTGCTGGATCAGTTTGGAGTGAGACTGCATCCATTAAGATTGCTATAAATATTGGCCGGAAAATTCTGGCTGCTCTGGCTCGCTGAAGATGTCTAAAATTCTGGTAATTGATGATGACCCGGCTGTTTTGAAGCTGGTTCAGCGGGCGCTCCGACAGCAGGGGCATGAGGTTTCAACGGCAAGCAACGGGCGAGAAGGGCTAGCGCAAGCCCAAATGCTTCATCCGGCGCTGATTATCTGCGACTGGATGATGCCCTATGTCGATGGATTAGAAGTTTGCCGCAGCATCAAGGCCAATCCAGATCTCTCCACAACTTTTTTTGTGCTGCTAACCGCCAAAATTGGCCTAGAAGACCGGATTGAAGGGCTAAACACGGGTGCAGATGACTTTTTATCGAAGCCAATTGAAATTGCTGAATTGCAGGCGCGCGTCCGGGCTGGGCTGAGGCTGCATCAGGTCAGCCAAGATTTGCAGATTCAAAAAGATATTTTGGAAGCGGAGCTAGCCGAGGCCGCTGCTTACGTGAGTGCGCTCCTGCCAGCTCCGCTCCAGGGCGATGTCACGATTGAGTCGCGGTTTATTCCCTCAAGGCAGCTCGGCGGGGACTGCTTTGACTACTTTTGGCTAGATCCAGATGTGCTGGCGTTTTATCTGCTAGATGTCTCAGGGCATGGTTTGGCGGCGGCGCTGCCCTCAATTTTGGTGCTGAACCTGCTGCGCTCTTGCTCTCTGCCCAATGCCAACTTTTATCAGCCAGAGACCGTGCTGAGCGCCTTGAATGCGGCCTTTCAGATGAGTCACCAAAACGAAAAATATTTCACAATTTGGTATGGCACCTACTGTCTGAGTCAGCGCCAGCTCACCTACGCCAGCGCCGGACATCCGCCTGCGCTGCTGCTGAGCGCAAATGGCCAGCGGCAGCTACGAACTGAAGCTCTGCCGATTGGCATGATTCTAGAGGCCAGCTTTATCAGCGCTCAGTGCAGCATCCCAGAGTCCAGCACGCTCTATATTTTTAGCGACGGCATCTATGAGCTAAGTCCAGTTGCTCAGCCAAATAGCCAAATAGCCAGCCCGTCAGCCAGCCAGCCAAGCTGGGGTTTGGAAAGCTGGATTGCTCTACTGTCCCAGCCAAATAGCCAGCTCGACCTCGACCAAGTTTTGCAGCAGGTGCGAGTTGTAAACGGCAACCAGAGCTTCAACGACGATGTGTCGCTGCTGAAAATTCAGTTTGGCTAGTATCTGCTGGATGCAGTCAGCAGCTGCTAGACAAACTGCCTTTCATCTGCTGAAAATCGCTCTGGTCGCGAAAGATTTCAAATACCCGATCCATGCTGGTCAGCTCAAACAGGATTTTCACCTGCTCGTTGATCGAGCAGATGCAGAGCTTGCCGCCTGTCGCTCTGACCGCCTTCAGGGCAGTAACCAGCGCGCCCAAACCTGAGCTATCCATAAACGTGACTTCTTTAAGATCGACCAAGATTGTGCTTGCGCCTTGCTCAACGCCCTGGTTGATCCGGTCGCGCAGCTCTTGGGTTCTGGTGCCGTCTAGGATTCCGCTAAATTGAATGATTTCGGTGGTCAACATAGAGGATGCAAATAAAGGGCTAAAGGGTTAAGAATGCGGCAGAAACACCGAATTGAGCGCTGGCTTGAGCAAACGCCGTGAAAATTCGATTATAGGCAAAACAGTTTGAACTTCCGATAAACCAACTTTAGAGTTTTCGCAGAGTTCGGCCTATGTCATCTGCATGCCACCTGACATCATGAACATTCCCAGTCTTCCCAGACTATCGGGCAACCGCTGTAATCTAGAACTTGAGCAGCCAGATCGAGTCAAACCTAGAAAAAGCCCTAGAAAAAGCTGCTGATTTCCGGCTCGCGAGTCGGCAGAACGCCCGTCGCTATCGGAATAATTAACCGACTCAGCATCCGGCCATCTTCGAGCTGAGCAAGGCTAAAGTCTCCTCCCATTCGCCGCATGAGCGCCTGACAGACTTCCAGATGCAGTCCGGGCGGCTGATCCAGCAGCGAAGGGGTGAGCAGATCGCCAGTTCGGCCTAGCTCTAGCTGCTCTAGCAGCTGAGCCTCCATGATGCCATTGTCGGTGATTGACATTTCTAGCCAGCTGCTGTCGATTGGCCGACACCAGATGTCGATTCTGCCGCCGATGGGCGAGCGCAGGCTGGCGCTGGACAGAGTTTCATGCAGAATATATTCCAGCTTGGCAATATCGCCCCCCAGGCTCAGGTTGGCCTCGTTATGCACCTGCGCCCAGAGCTGCCGCTGCTTAATCAGCGCATCCAGCCGTTCCAGCGAGCGTTTGAGCAGGCTGGCCAGCGGCATGGTTTCGCTCTCAGACTGGAGCTGCCACTGCTCTTGTCTGAGCAAGGGCGTGGTGGTGGTGAGCGTATTGCCCAGATGGCGCAGCACCTGCTGATAGCGCATATTAGAGAGCGAGTCTTTCTGCTGGCTCAGCTCGTTTAAGCGCCGCACGCCCACGCTCAAAATGCGGTAAAGCTCCTCAAGGCGACGATGCTTATACCAGTTGAGCTGCTCTAGACTGCCGCGCTGCGCCAACAGTCGCTCCGTCAGCATCAGGCTGCGCCGACACCAGGCCAGCTGATTCACCAGCACGCCAAAAGCGCTGATCTGCTGCTGCGACCAGCTTCGATCCGCCCGGTCAGCCACCAGAATAATTCCAGTCGGCTCATGTTCGGGAGCCGTGCGAAGCGCACAGACCAGCAGTTGGCCAAGCTCAGCTCCGTTCAGCCACTGGCGCGTTTCTGGACTTAAGTCAGCCTGCGTCAGGGGCGTGAGGCCGTCATTTTGTAAGGCGGCTTGCAGCAGCGGATCGCTGAGCGAAATGGGGGCAAGCGCCAGCCCAAACTGCGGCTTGGCAAACAGCGGCGCGGTGATTTGCGCGGTTGCTTGACCGGGTTGCCAGGTAATTAAGCTAGCCAGCGGCACCTGCATTTGCTGGGCAAGATGCTGAATGGCCGATTTTTCCAGGCGATCCAGCTGCTGCTGCTGCTGCATGGTCGTCAGCCCCCACTGCACCGACTGGTAGGTTTTGCGGAGCTGATCGGTTTGGGTTTGCAGCTGGAACTGATGCAGCAGTAAGCCCAGCTGCTGGCTCACCACTTTTAGCAAGTCGCGCTCGCTGCGGCTCCAGCTGCGGGTGGCCTCACTCCCAATCAAAATCAACGCCTCAATCGGCTTGCCAATGGCGCTATTGCAGACTAGCAGTGACTGCAATTCCAGATCTAAAAATACCTGTCGCCAAGCCATTAGCTTCAGATCGCCTCGCAGATTCTCAATCCCGACCGCCTCGCTGCTACGCTCTAGCATCTGCCAGTCTACTGGGTTGAGCGCTTCGAGCGGCAGGGCAATCGGCTTCCGACTGACGGGCTGCTGCTGATAGCAAATTTCAAACTTTTTCAAATCGCTGCTGTAGAGCAGCACCAAAAACCGCTCGGCATTGAAGCGACGCAGCAGCTGGTCGGCGCAGCGCTTCAGCGTGTTTTTCCAGTCGCTGTCGCTGTAAATCGCATGGGTAATCTCAGCCGTCAGCTGCTGATCTTGCTTCACCTGCTGGATGGTGGCTTCCATCTCTTCAAGCGGGGCGGTGAGGGCAATCAGCTGCGCCACGCCGCGCAGGTAGCTCTTCTCTTCTTCTAGCCAGATCCGAGCCTCCTGGCCTTCCACGCTTAAAAAGCCTTGCAGCTCGCCCTGGTGCAAAATTGGCGCAGCAAGCAGCGAGCGCGCCTGAATTATCTGCATGAGGGGGCCGGTGGCATCTGCTTTGAGCGAACTCTGGGCTTCGCCAATGCTCACCAGCTGGTCAGCCGAGAGCGCCTGATAGAAGCTGCCCAGATCCTGCGCCGCCAGCTTGTCTTCGCCTGCATCAGTCGCCCGATTGCCCAATCGCCGCCAGAAGTAGCGCTGCTGCGGCTCATACCAATAAATATTGGTGCGGCTGGGCGCGACAAAGCGGTGGGTTTCTTCAATAATTGCCTCTAGGCGTTTCTTCAGGCTGGGCAGGCTGCGAATTTTGCTAAGCAGATTAAACAGCGGCTGCTCCGGACGCTTGGCCTGCCGCCGCTGCTGCTCCATTTCAAACTGGTAGAGCGCTTCGGCTAGCCCGCCCGAAACCATCGACAGCCGCGCTTTTTCCTCGGTGCGCGGCGAGGTGCCCCAGAGGCTTGAACCCAGCAGCAGTACGCCAAAGCAGCGATCTTTATGGCGAATCGGCAGCAGCATGGTGCCCTGGATGCCAAACCGCTGGGCAAGGCTGCGCCACTCTCCGGCGCGCGACTCTTCGCGCAGATCAGGCAGCCCCATCGGTCGCTGCTGGATTACAATTTGCTCCATCAAGTCGCCGGGACTGAGGCTGATGCGTTGCTTCAGCAATGCCGTTTCGCCATTTGGGCAAAAGCCGCCCTTGCCAGAGAGCCGATGCTCCAATCGGTCATACAGCCCGATCCAGGCCAGCGCATAGTCAAACTCAGCCTGAATATGCTGCAACGCCACCTGAATCGCACCGTCAACTGTGGCCTCTTCCCGCATCGCTTGGAGGGCACGCCCGATTGACACTAGTTGCTGTTCGTAGCTTGATGGCTCTTTCTGCAAAACCATTCCCACCTAACTCCTGAGCCATCCAGGGGATAATATGCTGAGCTGAGTTCTAGATTTGACCACGGAGCCTAATGACTCCTATAAGCATTGACTTTATCAGCTTTTTCCATGCGGGGCTGTGGCGAGAGATCTCTCCGGTCAACTTGCACAGCTCAGCAGCATCGCTCAAGCTAGAGTTCCCGCAGAACGCCTGCCCTCATCTCGCCCGCCATCAGCTAATCTGAAAGGCAAAAGCATAGAACTAGCAGTCGCTGTTGGATGTTGAGATTGGATATTTATAAGGCGGGGCTGCGGCCTCTGTTGTTTTCGGGACTGAAGACTGATCCAGAAGCCCTGCATCGGCAGACGCTGCGCTGGCTGAATGCGCTAGAAGGTCGCTCTTGGGCGAGTCAGGCGCTCTCTCAGCTCTATGGCTTCGCCGATCCAAGGCTGGAGCAGCAGCTCTGGGGGCGTTCGTTTGCCAATCCGCTGGGGCTGGCGGCAGGCTTTGACAAAGACGGCGAGGCGGCAGGACTCTGGTCGGCCTTTGGATTTGGCTTTGCGGAGCTAGGCACCGTGACGCTGCATCCTCAGCCCGGAAATCCGCCGCCTCGGCTATTTCGGCTGCCGCTAGACGAGGCGGTACTCAACCGGATGGGCTTTAACAATCAGGGAGCTGCTGCCCTAGCCGCCCGACTGCAAGCTCGGCCAGCCTCAGCTCACTTTCGCGTCGGGATCAATCTGGGCAAGTCCAAAATCACCGAGCTAGATCAGGCGGCGGCAGACTATTTGGGCAGCTTCAAGCTGCTGAAGCATTGCGGCGATTATTTTGTGGTGAATGTCTCTTCGCCCAACACCCCCGGCCTGCGTTCGCTCCAAGCCGCTGACCAGCTTGAACCCATTTTGGCGGCGCTTCAGCAGGAGAACGACGCTCAACAGCCGCTGCTGATTAAAATCGCCCCTGATTTGGCCTGGGCAGATTTGCAGGCAGTGCTGGAGCTGGCTAAAACCTACCAACTCGCTGGGATCATTGCCACTAACACCACGATTCGGCGCGATCTGAAAACTGAGATCATCGGCGGAGTCCCGG
>CASBQH010000367.1 GCA_949127695.1 Synechococcales cyanobacterium PMM_0073 | reverse complement strand
GATGCGTAGCGACATGCAAAAGCTGCTCTGTCAGTCGGCGGCAGGCGTCAACCCCACGACAGGGCGTGATACCCGTGAGTCGCTAGACTGCGATTAAAGTAGACCACGAGCCTCTAATCTTTCTTATCTTCTTTTTTGTCGTCCTTCTTATCGTCGTCCTTCTTGTCTTTTTTGGGTGGACATTCATCAATGCAAGGATCTTTGAACTTGTAGTCAAACTGCGTCCGGCGCATATCTGAGTCAGTCCGGCTCGACTCATATTGGCCGATGGCATCGAACATCTTTTCGATTGGCGTTTTCTTTGGCTCTTCTTTCTTTTTGGGCAACGCCGAGATGGCAATCCAGATCAGCAGCCCCAGGAGTAACACAGGGGGCAAACTGGGGCTGCTGCTGTAGCTTGGATCAGAGTAGCCAGGGTCGATATAGCCAGGATTCGGGTAGGTGGGGTTGGGGTATACAGGGTTAGGATAGCTTTGGACTTGGTAGCCATTGCAGCCTAGCGACTGATCCCAACAGATTTGCTGTTGTGACATAGCAGGGATAATTTCAGGTAGATGATGGTGGCTCCTACAGCCTCAAAGTATGGCGATCCGGAAGATTGCCTAGAAAAAGCGCAAATTTCTGTACTTCTTCTATTGACTTAATAGAAAAGTTCGCCCAAGAACATATGCAGTTTTAAGCTGTAGCAGTCTTTAATATTCCCGAACGCGCCTTGCCTACTGCGATATGCCCAGCGCATCCCGAAACTCGCCCACCCAGGGAATCTGCGCCAAATCTTCAAACGTGATCTGGCGCTGCTCTTGGTCAATTGCAGCAATTCGCTGATTTTCGGCGTAGATTTGCTGCTGATAATACTGAGCCAGATCCGGCATGGCGCTGTAGTCAGTTTGCTTCCAGAGATCGAGAAAATGCCGCCGCCGCTTTTCGCACATTACCCGCTCCATGCTGGCAATGGCGGTTCGCACCACCAGCGGCGCACGGAGCAAATCGCGCTGAGTTTTCTCATCCAGCTGCATCAAACCGGGCACAAACCCAAAACCCTCAGCTTCCAGGCAACGGTCTTGCAGCAGCGACGGCAGATCCCGCTGGGCTTCGCTGGGATCGGCCACCTCCACTTCTAGCAGGAGCTGCCAGAGCAGGCGATGGTGCGACAGATTGAAGTCCAGATCGCGTTCCTCTAAAGAGCTTTTGATCAGCGTCCGGTATTCCGGCACATGCAGATAGAGCCGCAGCAGCTGCACTTCTGATTCTTCCAGCAGCGAGCGGTTCGCCGGACTCTGCCATTTCTGCGAGCGTCCGTGCCAGCGCTGCCCCCGCACCTGCGTCCGCAAGTCGGCCTCTAGCTGGATCGCCATCCGGCCTTTGCCGTCGCTCAGCAGTTCGGCACAGCGGTGGATGTAGTGGGTTCGCAGCGTCGCGTTGGGCAGCTTGCCCAGCAGCTTGGCAATTTCCTGCGTGCCCTGCTGAAACTGGTCGGCCTGCGACAGGTCGGTGGTGGCCAAAATTTGCTGGATCTGCCAGTCGAGCCAAAGCGGCGCATCAAACAGCAGGTCGCGGTAATCTTGCGCTGTATGGGTTTTGAGATATTCGTCTGGGTCTTTGCCCGCAGGCAGATTCAGCACCCGCAGCTGTACTTCGCCCTGATAGGCCAGCTCCGCCACTTCGCCAATCGCCCGCTCGGCGGCTTTGTTGCCCGCTGCGTCCGCATCAAAGTTCAGCACCACCTGCTTCGACTCGCTGTAGCGCAGCAGCATCCGCACCTGAGCCGCATTCAGCGCCGTGCCCAGCGAAGCCACTACGTTGGTAATGCCCGCCGTGTGCAGGGCAATCACATCAAAGTAGCCCTCAACCACGACGGCGCGATCCTGCTTGGCAATGGCGGCTCTGGCTTGATCGAGGCCAAACAGCGTCTTGCCCTTATCAAACAGCTCGGTTTCCGGCGAGTTGAGGTATTTCGGCTGCTCGTCGCCCAGTGACCTGCCGCCAAAACCAATTACCCGCCCCTGCAAATCGTGAATGGGGATGATCAGCCGGTCGCGGAAACGGTCGTAGTAGCCCTTGCCTTCCTGGCGCGGCACAATCAGCCCTGCTTGCTCAACCAGCTCAACCGGGAAGCGCTTTTGCTCAATCAAATAGCCATAGAGCACCTGCCAGCCAGCGGGCGCGTAGCCCAGCTGAAACTGCTGAATTGTCGCTTCGTCGAGCTGCCGCTGTTTAAGCAAATAGCTCAAAGCTGGCTGACCATCCGGCTGACGCAGCGCATGTTGATAAAATTTGCTGGAGAGTGCCAGCACCTCATAAAGCTGTTCGCGTAGGGAAAGCTGCCGCTGAAGCTCCTGCCGCTGGGCGGGTTCGAGGGTTTGGACGGGCACCTGATAGCGCTTGGCCAGATCCAGCACCACGTCTGTAAAAGAGCGCTTGCCGATCTCCATTAAAAACTTGATGCCGTTGCCGCCCGCGCCGCAGCCAAAGCAGTAGTAGAGCTGCTTGCTGGGGCTGACGCTAAAGCTGGGCGACTTGTCTTCGTGGAACGGGCAGAGTCCGGTATGGTCTTTGCCCCGCTTCCGCAGCACCACATGCTCAGAAATCACGTCTACAATATCGACGCGCTGCTTCACGGCTTCAACCGTGTCGGGATGGAGGCGGGGAATATCCATATCTAGAGTGTACTGGCGATTGGCCTGGTTACAGCCCTCTGAATATAGCGATATCGCGCAACTTGGCGGCATCTCATTTGCGATTTGGCGAACGCTTGAAACTCGACGCTAACTTTTGCGCCAATTTGCCGGAAAGCTGCTATCCCTTAAAGGATTAAATTGCAGAAGTTAGATTGCAGTCGCTAATCCGATTCGCCCCCAACCTCCAATTCTGGGGGCTTTAAATGAGAATTGGCTCGAAAGCCCCCAGAATTGGGGGTTGGGGGCGAGAAAGATACAGGCAATTGCTAGATTACAGGCCATTTACAGGTTGTTTGGGGAAGGAGTCAGATGGGACGAGTTTTTGTCGCGCCCGGTTACGCCGATATCCAGTCGGGCCAGAATCCGCTAGACGGCGGAACCAGCGCCAGCGAAGTTAACCTGGTTTGCGATCTGGTGGTGCAGTATCTGCGAGCCAATCAATATGAAGCCGCGCTGGTGCCGCCAGAGCTGACCGCTGAGCAAACGTTGAGCTGGATCAACCGTCATGCCCAGCTGGACGACGTGGCCGTGCAGATTGGCTTCAGCCAGAGCCACAACCCGCAGCGGCGCGGCAGTTCGCTGGTGCATATTGCCGCCAATGACCAGCGCCGCACTGAGGCCGATCAGCTGTTGCAAATTCTGCTGCGTCGCGCCCCGCAGCTTTTGAGTCAGGGCATCCAGTCCGATACTAGCTATCCCGGCGGCAGCTCGGCGTTCTGTCGCGATCTGGAAATCCCGGCGATGCTGCTGCGGCTGGGCTACCTCAGCAGCCCAATTGATCGGCAAATTCTGCAAGCTCAGCGCTCGGAAATCAGCCTGGGAATTGCCGAAGGACTGGCGCTCTGGAGCCGCACAATCACCGCTGCGGCTCAGCTTCAGCCTGTGCCCACCTACCCGGCGATCAACGTCAACCTGAATGGCGCAATCATCTATGGCGAAGGCATGATCGCGCAGGGCGATTTTTACATCCCGATGGATCTAGTCGATCAGCTAGGCGTGACGCTGCCGCCAAATGCCAAAATCCGCAAGCTCAGCTACCGTAATCTGGTCTATTTGCGTGCCATTGACCTGCGCGACTACGACCTTTCGGTGCAGCCCGACAAAGAAAACCATGCCCTGATTTTGCGAAATCTGTTGGTCTATCCGGGGCAGCTCGATCGAATTATGGGTCGCGGCACGGCTTCAGAGGTGCAGCTGATCATGTTCCTCAAGAGCCAAAATCCAGAAGGCTTTGCCCAATTCAGCGATCTGCCCAAGCTCTACCGCGAGGAGGCGGCAATTGAAGGCGTGAATGCCGATATCGCCTTTGCCCAAATGTGCGTCGAAACCGACTTCCTGCGCTTCAGCGGCTTGGTGCAGCCCAGCCAATATAACTTTGCCGGACTGGGCGGGCTGGGCGACGCGCCGGAAGGTGGTAGCTTCCGCGATGCCCGAATTGGCGTGCGGGCACAGATTCAGCACCTAAAAGCCTACGCGACCCCAGAGCCATTGGTGCAGGAAAGCGTCGATCCGCGCTTTGGGTTTGTGCGGCGCGGCGTGGCTCCGCTCGTGAGCGATCTGGGCGGGCGCTGGGCGGTCGATCCGCAGTATGGTCAGAAGATTAAGGCGATTCTGCGCTTGATCTATGAGTCGGCAGGCTTTTTGTAAATCGCCTTCTAGACTGCCTGTTTCACGGGTAGCTCTACCCAAAACTCAGTTCGATCAGGCTGAGAATAGCATTGCAAATCGCCGCCATGCTGCTGAACCACAGTCTCATAGCAGGCTGACAGCGCTAAGCTGGCGCGGATTCCAGCAGCAGTCGCGCTAAAAATTTGGCTTTGCAGCTCAAACGGGATAGCCGCACCGTTGTCAGCCACACAGACTACCGCACGCGGGTTGCCCCCCTGCGGATCAGGAATTTGCATGGTCCGAATCGTGATTTGAGGCCGATGAGTCGCTGCATGATCAGAAGAGAGGGCGGCAATCGCCTGGGCAATCAGGCTGGTAAACACTTGGCTAATCTCGTCACTGCACTCAACTGCCGAAAGCTCGCCATACTCACAAACAATCTGAATGCCACCGCCTGCCGCCTGCGGCTTGAGCCGAGAGCGTAGCGAACGCAGGCTTTGATTAATCACAATCTGGAGATCGGTAGGCTGCATCTTGACCGCAGTTGGCATAGCCTTGGGGGCTGAGCATGGATGCAAGGAACTGGAGCAGATATTGGAACTCATAGCGGTTGGCAACCCAAGTGGTAGGTACAATAGGTATAGATGACGTATATGCAGTGCAGTAATCTTTTAGACTTAGCCTGTGAACAATGAGGGGTTTTGTACCCTACCCAGCTCAAGAAATCCGCCGCTATATTTAAATAGCTCTGTCAAATTTGTAACCCTGCACTTTTGAGCCAGAGTGCAGCCTCACAGCTCACTCAAGAGTATGGCAAACCGAGACTCGCCGCGTAACTCGGTAAAACCCTGAACTTAGAAGTTTGTTGAATTGCGACGAATTCGGTATAAACCGGGTCGTCATGCAAAGCGAGAGCTGCTATACCTCTAGCTGAATGTTTTCGCGTGCAGATGCCCCCAGCAGATTGGGAATGCCCTCACAGCCACCCGGCAGGGTTGATCGCGTGTTTTCGCCACCCCAAGCACAGCAGTAGTAGCGCTGCTCTTCAGAAAGCCGCAGTACGTTGCTTAAGTCTGCGCCTTCCACTACGGCTCCGGTATGGGCACCCGTCTGGTAATTGGGAATATCGTGGCGCGTCCGGGGCGAAGCAGTTGCAGCCGAGCCATAGAATAAGCGACAGCCCATCAGGTCAGAACCTGCCAGCACCGCACCGCAGAGAATGGTGCGCGCCAGATTGGCTTTGACCATATCACAGCCTTGCAAATTGGCGCGGATCAGGTTGATGTCGCTTAGATCAGTCCAGCGCAGATCGGTGCCTGACAGATCAGTTCCAGCCAGCATTACGCCCAAATCGATTACCCGTACGCCATAGTCGCGATCTTCGGCATAGCCACCCTTGCCGTCTAGCATCGCCCGCCCCAGCCGTCGATCGCGCTGGAGTGGAGACAGCAGCCGCGAGCG
>CASBQH010000366.1 GCA_949127695.1 Synechococcales cyanobacterium PMM_0073 | reverse complement strand
GCTGCTGCGCTTGGGCAGCCATCAAGATGTGCATCTGGAGCAGGCCGTCTGCTCGCTGCTGCTGGGGCAAACCGAAGAGGCCAGCCGCGCCCTAGAGCTGAGCCAGGAGTTTGAATCGCTGGCCTTCATTCGCGAGCATTCTCAAACCTCGCCAGATCTGCTGCCAGGTCTCTGCCTCTACAGCGAGCGCTGGTTTCAGAACGAAGTCTTTCCGCATTTTCGAGACTTGCAGCAGCAGCCCGCTTCGCTGACCGACTACTTTGCCGACGAAGAGGTGCAGCTGTATCTTGAAGAGCTGCCAGCCGAAGCCGAGGTTGCCTCGCGCGCCTATTCTGCGACAGCTCAGCCTCAAAGCCGGCCTGAACTGCGACCCGCAGCGCAAATTGATTCAAGATCCCCATCGCGTGAGCTATCTCGGTCTGCGGCAGCAGCTGAACGAGCGCATCACGTTCATTCAGGGTCAAGCAATGGCCAAGGCAACCCAACAGTTGGCACCGCAATTCTCGATCCGCAGCTGAACGCTCGCTCCAGCCCGCCAGCCGAGGCAGTTGCCCTAAATGGAGCCGCTGCGCGAGCCGACCGCTCGCGATCTGAGAGCCCGCCAGCCGATAGCCACCGAACCGATAGTCCGCGATCTGAGCAGGCGCGCGTCAGTCGCCAGAACCCTCCAGAAGCCCAGCGGCAGGCGGCTGCCCGACCGCCTGCCCGTCGCCCCGGCCTACCTGCCAACCTGCGGCTGGATCGGATCTTGCTGCTGGCGGCGCTGGGCTTGCTGGGCGTGATGCTGCTAGGCTTCTTGTTTGGCAAGCTAATCAATCGCCCCCAGCCCACCTCATCGGCCAACGCCGTCGATAATCCTGATGCTGGAAATGCTCCGGGTAGCCTCAGAGGGATTGAGCCTGCTTTTTCGGCGTTTGCCAATCGTCAGGCCAAAACCATGAGCGCCAGCAGCTCAGCGGTGACTGAGGAAACTGCGCCTCAAATTATCCAGACTTGGCTAGATGCCAAATCAGCGGCGCTTGGCCAAAGCCATCAGATTGAGGCGCTCGATCAAATCTTGGCAGAGCCAGTTCTGACCGAGCAGCGCACCAGAGCCGAAGCCGTCAAGGCCGAAAACTCTTACTGGAAGCTGACCCATTCCAACGTTGAGATTCTCTCGGTGGAGCCGAGTCCAGATAGCGCCAGCTCAGATCCCAGCCCAGATCCCAGCCCAGATCCCAGTGCGGGCAACACCGACACAGCCCAAGATGGCTCAGACCCGCTGGGCGTGGAGCTGAGTCCAGATGCAGAGGGTGATGCCGCCGCCACAGCGGATGCCGCCAATCAGGCCAGCATAGAAGCCAGCGTCAGCGAAAAGGCCGACTTCTACAATGGCGGCGAGCTGGATCAAGCTATTTCCTACGACTCGACGGTTCGGGTCAGATATGAGCTAGTGCGGCAAGATGATCAGTGGCGGATTCAAAGCATGAGCGTTTTAGAATAGCGCTTTGCCTAGCTGAAAGGCTGTCCAGCTAATTTCCAGTTCTTATGAGTAAAGCTCCGCATGGTTTGGCCGTTTAAGCCGCGATTTCGCAAACAGATTGCCCGCATTGAAGTCTCAGGCGCGATTGCCGGAGGCACCCGCAAGCATTTACTTGAGGCGCTCAAAACCGTAGAGGAACGCAAATTTCCGGCATTGCTGCTGCGAATTGACAGCCCCGGCGGCACGGTGGGCGACTCGCAGGAGATCTACAGCGCCCTCAAGCGCCTGCGCGACAAGGTGAAAATTGTCGCCAGCTTTGGCAATATTTCCGCTTCGGGCGGCGTCTATATTGGCATGGGAGCCGAGCATATTGTGGCCAATCCCGGCACGATTACCGGCAGCATCGGCGTGATTTTGCGCGGCAACAACCTGGAGCGACTGCTCGACAAGATTGGCATCTCGTTTAAGGTGGTGAAGTCGGGGCCTTATAAAGATATTTTGGCCTTTGACCGCGAGCTGACTGCACCGGAGCAAAGCATTCTGCAAGATTTGATTGACACCAGCTATCAGCAGTTTGTCGAAACGGTGGCCGAAGCGCGTCACCTATCCATCGAAACAGTCAAGAGCTTTGCAGACGGGCGCGTATTTACCGGACAGCAGGCGCTGGGGCTGGGGCTAATCGACCGACTGGGCACCGAAGAAGACGCCAGATGCTGGGCAGCAGAGCTAGCTGGACTCGATCCAGACAAAACCCAGTGCTTTACCCTGGAAGAGCGCAAAGGGCTGGTGAGCCGCTTTTTGCCGGGGCGCGGACAGGCGGGCTGGTCTCAGCTTGTGGCCTCCTCACCGGCGGCGGCAGCTGGCCTCAGCTGGCTAGAGTTTGAGCTGAATACGAGCGGCTTGCCGCTCTGGCTGTATCGGCCTTGACTCAGATTGAGGGACAGTCTTAAATCATAACCCTGATGGCAATCGCCGATTTTTGAGCTATGAGTGAAGAGAGCATTTTAAAAAACTCAAAATTACTCAAGCTTAAAATTCAAAATTAACCAGGAGGCGATATCAGTGGGTTGGAAAGTTAAGGCGATTCGGGGGGCGACGACAGCTTCAGAGAATTCAGTTGAGGCGATTCGAGAGGCGGTCACTGAGCTACTCAACGAACTCGAACGCCACAATACGATTGACCCAGATGAAGTCGTCAGCGTCACGTTTTCGGCCACCCGCGACCTAGACGCCGTGTTTCCAGCCGCAATTGCCCGCGAACGCCCGCACTGGCAGAACGTGCCGCTGCTGGACTTGCAGCAGATGTATGTGGAAGGCAGCCTTGCCCGCTGCATTCGCTGCCTGATCCACATTAATATGCCTGACCCAGACGTGAAAATCTATCACCCCTATCTGCGCCAAGCTCGCCAGCTGCGGCCTGATTTGAGCATGGCGACGGTTGGAGAATAGGCGGTTAGGGGAATAGAGAGCTTAATCAGCTCTGGTAGTCTTCCTGAGTCCCTTTTGCCTGAATCGCCTCGCCCAAGCGCTTGAGCGCATGAACATAGGCAGCAGTTCGCATGGAGCAACCCAATTCTTGCGCCGTCGCCCAGATCAGCTCCGTCTCGTGGGTAATTTTGGTCTGCAAGCGCTGGTTGACTTCTTCTAAGCTCCAGTAGTAGCCACTGCGGTTTTGCACCCATTCAAAATAGCTAACCGTGACGCCGCCTGCATTCACCAGAATATCGGGGAAAACCTGAATGCCCTTGGACTCCAAAATTGCATCAGCTGCCGAATTGATCGGGCCATTCGCCACCTCAAAAATCAAGGGAGCCTGAATCTGGGCGGCATTTTCAGCCGTGATCTGGTTTTCTAGCGCTGCCGGAATCAGGATATCAACCTGGAGTTCTAACAGCTCGGCGTTGCTGATGATCTGATGCTCAACCCAATTGCAAAGGCTACCCTCGCAGTAGACTGCTTGCAGCCCCCGCGTGGCCTCTTTCTGACGGCGCAGGCTGGGTATATCTAGCCCTTGTGGCGCATAGATGCCGCCCTGCGAGTCGCTGACGGCTACCACTCGGTAGCCCGCATGAAACAGCAGTTCGGCAATCACCGCGCCCGCATTGCCAAACCCTTGAATCGCCACTGTGGTTGAGTTGGGCTGGCGCTCCAGCTTCGGCATCAGCGTTTGGATTGTGAAAAAAGCGCCCATCGCCGTTGCGGTTTCGCGCCCTAAGCTGCCGCCCATTGGAATCGGCTTGCCGGTGACTACCCCCGGCGTAATTTGGCGACGAATCGTGCTGTATTGATCCATCATCCAGCCCATGATCATGGCGTTGGTATAGACATCGGGGGCGGGAATATCGATGTCGGGGCCAATGAAGTCGGCAATTAGGTCAATGTAGCCTCGGCTCAGCCGCTCTAGCTCAAACTTGGAGAGCTGCTTTGGGTTGAGCGTGATGCCGCCCTTTGCGCCGCCAAACGGCAGATTGAGCACCGCACATTTAAACGTCATCCAAAAAGCCAGCGACTGAACTTCGTCTAGCGTGACGTTGGGGTGAAACCGCACCCCGCCTTTGGTCGGCCCCCGGCTGTCGTCATAGCGAACGCGGTAGCCCTGAAACACCCGAAGCGAGCCGTCATCCATCCGCACCGGAATTGAAACCGTCAGGCTGGCTTTGGGCATTTTGAGGCGTTCGACGGCGTCTGCGCGAAGCGTCACATATTGCAGCGCTTTGTCGAGGCGCTGATTGGCATCTGATAACAAGCTGGTCATACTGCTCCTCTGCCGGAGAATAACTGAAGCGAGTCCGGCTGGCTCAACTTCTATTAAACTGTATCAAGAGATACAGTTGCTTAAAGCTGAACAACCTTAGCAATTATTCAAAATAATTCACGAATAGCTTACAGAACGAGGTTTCTCGATTTATGTCAATCTGTCGCAGCTTCCTGAGGCCGTCTCTGGCTTCAGGTTAGGATTGAACTCTCATCCCATTTTTTTAAATCGTTCACTTCAACCGTTCACTCATGACCCTCCAGGCAAGCAATCCGGCCAAGCTTTGGCATACGGCTGATGCAGCGCAGGCATTAGCGCTGTTGCAGAGCGATCCCAAAAGCGGCCTCACCGCCCAGCAAGTCCAGCAGCGCCAGCAGCAGTATGGCCTCAATGAGCTGATTGAAACCGGAGGGCGCAGCGCCTGGGCGATTTTGCTTGATCAGTTCAAAAACATCATGCTGATCATGCTGATCGCGGTTGCCATGATTTCGGGGTTTCTAGACTTCCTGGACTGGCGCGCCGGCGAGATGGCTGCCGGAGATATTCCCTTCAAAGATACGGTGGCCATTCTGGCAATTGTGCTGCTGAATGGCATCTTAGGCTACCTGCAAGAAAGCAAGGCCGAAAAAGCGCTGGCAGCCCTAAAAAGCCTGACCTCGCCCCGCGTCCGGGTGATCCGCGAGGGCAAGCTGAGCGAAATTGACGCCAAAGCGCTCGTACCGGGCGACGTGATGTTTCTAGAAGCAGGCGTCCAGGTCGCTGCCGATGGCCTGCTGCTGGAGGTGGCCAATTTACAGGTGCGCGAGGCCGCACTAACCGGCGAAGCCCATGCCGTGGTGAAGCAGGTGCAAGCCCAGGTGAGTGAAGATGCCGTCTTGGGCGACCGCACCAACATGGTCTATCAGGGCACTGAGGTGGTGCAGGGGCGCGGCACGGTGCTGGTGACGGGCACGGGAATGCAGACTGAGCTGGGCAAAATTGCTCAGCTGCTACAGTCGGTTGAATCAGAGCCGACGCCCTTGCAGCAGCGGATGGATCAGCTGAGTCAGGTGTTGGTCTACGGATCGCTGGCGCTGGTGGCGCTGGTGGTAATTGGCGGCATCATCGCCTCCGGGATGGGGCGGTTCCGCGAGCTGCTAGAAGTCTCGCTGAGTATGGCCGTGGCGGTTGTGCCGGAGGGTCTGCCTGCGGTGATTACGGTAACGCTGGCCTTAGGCACGCAGCGGATGGTGCGGCGGCAGGCGCTGATCCGCAGACTGCCCGCTGTCGAAACGCTGGGGTCAGTCACGACCATTTGCTCAGATAAAACTGGCACGCTGACTCAAAACAAAATGGTGGTGCAGTTGGCCTGTCCGGGTTTGGCTCAGCCCGCAACCCGCTGTCGCATCACGGGAAATGGCTACGAGCCAACCGGCGAGTTTTTGCTAGGTAACGCTCATCAGGCGACTAAAACCACCGACCAGCCCGATCTGCGCGCCCTGCTGCTGGCTGCCCTGCTCTGCAACGATGCCGTGCTGCAAAAAGAGAGCGGCGAATGGGCGATTTTGGGCGACCCCACCGAAGGGGCGCTGCTGGTGGCCGCTGCCAAAGCCGGAATTGACCAGAATCATTGGTCTTATGCCCTGCCTCGGCTAAGCG
>CASBQH010000365.1 GCA_949127695.1 Synechococcales cyanobacterium PMM_0073 | reverse complement strand
CGTGCAAGCCACCGGGGCTTCCTTAGGTGGCAGCGACGCGGATTTGCGGCGCGTGCAGGATTGGATGCAGGGCGAACAATTACCCTATTGGAAACGTCAACTACGCGAGCGTGAGGATCTCTATCAACATGCCTCATTGGCCACCGAAGGCTTTATTCACTGTTCGACGCTCAAGCAGGTTGTTTGGGTGGCAGACAAGTTTTTTCGCGGTCAGTCGGAGCTAGCGTTGCTGAAGATTGATCCAGAGCGCCTCTGGGCAGAGCTGCGGTTTGACCCAGTGGAGGGCTTAGGGCTATTTCCGCATCTCTATGGCTCGCTCAATCTAGATGCAGTGGTGCAGGTGTTTGATTTTCCGCCTCAGCCCAACGGCAGGTTTACGCTACCAGAAGGCTTGGCGGCTGGCTGATTGGCGGCTGGCTGATTGGCAGTTGGCTGATTGGCAGTTGTCGGTTCGGTCGATTCAGCGCTGAACGGATCAATGCCATTAAACGGATCGCTGCTGTTAAACGGGTTGGGGCTAGCGGCATAAAGCCAGCTGCGGCTGAGGTTTTCAATCTTGCTGAGTGAGCCATGAGCAATAAACAGCAGCCCGCCTGCGGCAGTTTGAACTTGAGTTAAGCGCAGGTTCATCTGCTCTACTAGGCCGGTTTCGCCTGCGGCTCTGATCACATCTCCCACGGCATACTGATCGTCCCAAAGCAGCAGTAGCCCCATCACGCAGTCGCGCACAAAGCCTTGGCAAATCAGCAGCATCGCCAGACCCAGCAGGCCGCCCAGGCAGAGCACCAAACTCAGCGGCAGCCCCAAATAGACCAAAGCCAGCACCAGTCCGGCGGCATAGACTGCAAAACTCTTGAACGGCTGCAAGGCTGAGAGAATGGTAAAAACGCGCAGCTGATCTCGCTGCGGCATATCAGACGAACTGCCAAACTTGATCCAGGCATGCGCCATGCCCTGGAGCAGCCAGCCCAGCAGCCGACTGCTCAAGCCGACGGCAAACCAAATCAGCAGCAGCGTGACCGGAGCGCCCAGTCGCGGCAGCGCTGGCCTTGTCCAAGGAAATAGCCCCAGCGCCAGCGCCAGCCCAGCCAGCCAGATTGCCACCTGGCTCCAGGCCAGCAGCCAGCGAAAAAAGCCGACCACCTGACGCTGCTGCTGGAGCGCCTGCTGCTGCTCAAATCGCCCCACAAACTGACTGCGAAACGCCATCATTTGAGCGGCCTGGTGAGCGGCCTGGTGAGCGGCCTGATTAGCGCGCTCAGAGTGAACCTGATTTAGGGCTGAGATTGGAGCCGCATCTGCCAATCGCTCGGCAATGAGGGCGGTTTGCTGCATTCGCAGGTAGCGATTGCGGCGATACAGCGGCATTTGCAGCAGCCGAATCACTAGACTCGCGCCCAGCATCACCGCAATTGCCAGCAGCGATTCTCCCAGCTTGCCGCGCAGGCTAAGGGCGTCAGGCGAGCGTTCGAGCAGGGCGGCATAAAGGTTTTGATAGATCAGCGAGCGCCACTGCTCGGCCAGTTCGGCAGCGGGCTGCGCGTTGTAGTCAGCGTCAATATAGGTGACGGTGACGAGCTTCAGCGGCTGCGAATGGTAGCTATCGCTGGCCACAATCACCGGCACATCGTTCAGCGACACCACCGCAACTTGCAGGGTTTGGGGATCAAAGTTGGTTAAGATGCCGTTTTTGGCACTCTGGAGAAAGCCGCCTTCAACCACGCGGTTGAGATTGGCCTCGACCTGTTTGGCTCTAACTTCAACCGGCAGGCTTTGCTTGGATCGATCGCTGCGATCCCAAACGGTGGGCGAGGCGATCGTAAACAAATTAGCGCCTTCAAACCGCACCGGCATCGCTTCTATATTGCCTAAGCGCTCGACCTGTTGATGCGGCTGATGCAGCTCCTGCTGCCAAATTTGCAGCAGCGAAACTCGCCCGTCGCCCGTGGGCACCCAGGCGGAAAGCAGCGTCAAGCCCAGCAGCGCCACAATGACCGCATTCAGCAGCCCCAACAGCTGCACCTGCCGCCGATCAAACCGTTCTAATCTCAGATCGTTTCTCAGCTCTGTTCCCCAGCGCTTCAACTGGTCAAACATTTGGCTCAACATCTGCCCCAACATCTGCATCAAGACTTGCACAACTGCTATTCCCCCGCTGGATGCCCCAATGGCTTTAGCCCAAGTATAAAATCCATCGCCAGAAATCGAACGGGGATGGCGCTAAATTCTTTTAAGAGATAATTTAAGTTTGCCGTAAGTTCGTCGCTCAGAATCAACCAGGCGCAATTGACTAGGCGTAGCCAAGGCCACTCTCTAGAGTCCTGACATGCTAGATCATTAAGAAGGCTATGCGACTTCCTCCGACTGCTCACCCGCCAACCCAGCAAATCTTGCAGACCGAAGCAGAAGCTCCCTCCAACTGAAACTGAACTATGGCCATTCAACAAACCTACGCCTACGGCGAATTTAAGCTGCGTCACGGTCAGCCGTTTCCGTTTGGAGCGACGCCAGTTCCCAGCGGCATTAACTTTTCGATCTATTCCAACCATGCCACTGCCGCGACGCTGGTGCTTTACCACAAGGGAGAGCCAGAGCCGTTTGCCGAAATTCCGTTTGTGCGCGAGTTTCGGATGGGCAACGTGGTTAGCATGATTGTGCTGGGGCTGGACTATGCCGACTTAGAGTATGGCTATCGCGTAGATGGGCCTTACGATCCGCCTGCCGGACATCGCTTTGACCCGGCGCAGGTGGTGCTAGATCCCTATGCCAAGAGCATGGGCGGACGTGATATTTGGGGTGCGCCCTTGCCAGACCATGGCAGCTATCCTTATCGCGGCCAGATTATTACCGACGAGTTTGACTGGCAGGGCGATCGACCTCTAGAGATCCCGGCTGAAGATTTGATGATCTACGAGATGCATGTGCGGGGGTTTACCAAGCACAGCTCCTCGCCCGTGCCACCAGAGCATCGCGGCACCTTTGCCGGACTGCAAGCTCAAATTCCCTACCTCAAGGATCTGGGGATCAACTGCGTTGAGCTGATGCCGGTGTTTGAATTTGATGAGCTGGACAACCCGCGCCACAACCCGCTCACCGGCGAGCCGCTGTTTAACTACTGGGGCTACAGCACGCTCGCTTTCTATGCGCCCAAGACGGGCTACGCGGCGACGGGTGATCCGGTGAACGAGCTGAAAACGCTAGTGAAAGAGCTGCACCGCAACGGGATTGAGGTGATGCTGGATGTGGTGTTTAACCATACCGCAGAGGGCAATGAGCATGGCCCGACCATTTCGTTTCGCGGCCTTGATAACAAAACCTACTATATGCTGACGCCGGAGGGCCACTACCTCAACTTCAGCGGCTGCGGCAATACGCTCAACTGCAACCATCCGGTCGTGCGGATCTTTGTGCTGGACTGCCTGCGCTACTGGGCGTCGGAATATCACATCGACGGCTTCCGGTTTGATCTGGCCTCAATTTTGGGTCGCGATCCAAACGGCGCGCCATTGGCCAACCCGCCGCTGCTCGAAACGCTGGCGCATGACCCCATTTTAGCCAACTGCAAGCTGGTAGCCGAAGCCTGGGACGCGGGTGGACTCTATCAAGTCGGCTCGTTTCCCAACTATGACCGCTGGGGCGAATGGAACGGCAAATATCGCGATGACGCACGACGCTTCTTAAAAGGAGAATGCCGGATTGGCGAAATGGCGCAGCGTCTGCAAGGCTCCCCCGATCTCTATGCCAAAGCCGGACGCTCGGTGGATAGCTCGGTCAACTTCATTACGGCGCATGATGGCTTTACGCTCGCCGATCTGGTTTCTTACAACGAAAAGCATAATGATGCGAACGGCGAAGAGAATCGTGATGGCGACAACTACAACGAAAGCTGGAACTGCGGAGCCGAGGGCGAAACGAGCGACCCGAATATTTTGGCACTGCGGGCGCGGCAGATGCGGAATGCGATTGTGCTCCTTACCATGAGTCAGGGGATGCCGATGCTGCTGATGGGGGATGAAGTCGGACGCTCCCAAACCGGCAACAACAACACCTATTGCCATGACTCAGAGTTCAACTGGCTAGACTGGAATCTGCTCAAAACCAACGCAGATTTCTTGCGGTTCGTCAAAAACTGCATCGCCTTCCGCAACCTACATCCGGTGCTGCGAAACCGCAAGTATTTTCAGCATTATGACTACTTAGACGTGGGCTACCCGGATATTAGCTGGCATGGCACCACAGCCTATAATCCTGACTGGGAGGACGAAGAATGCCGGACGCTGGCCTTTATGCTCTGCGGTAAATATGCCAAAGGCAATGCTCGACCGGACGATTTTATCTATGTGGCGATGAACGTTCACTGGGAGGCTCATAGCTTTGAGCTGCCTCAGCTGCCTGTCGGCATGAACTGGCATATTTTTATCAATACCACGATGCCTTCACCTGAAGATATCTGGGAGCCTGGGAATGAGCCATTGCTGCAAGAGCAGTCCTGGATGATGCTGGGCGAACGGTCAATGGTTGTACTGGTGGGTCGCTAATCGGATCGTAATCAGTCTGCGATCTCAATCTGCTCCCAGTACGCTGACCAGCAGCGCTTTTTGGGCATGCAGTCGATTTTCGGCCTCATCCCAGACCCGCGACTGCGCCCCTTCTAGCACGGCTTCGGTAATTTCTTCACCCCGATGCGCGGGCAGACAGTGCAGCACAATGGCGCTGGAGTCAGCAAGGCTCAGCAGCTGATCGTTAATTTGATAGGGCTGAAACATCGGCGTGCGGCTTTCGGCCTCCGACTCTTGCCCCATGCTCGCCCAAACGTCTGTATAGAGCACATGCGCTCCTTTAGCCGCCAGGGCTGGCTCGGACGTGATTAGAACTTCGGTTTTACCCGCCGCAATCGCCTGCGTTTTCTCAATTATTCCAGCATCGGGCGCGTAGCCTTCTGGGCAGGCAATCCGCACGTTCATGCCAGCCAGCGCACAGCCCAGCAAAATTGAGTTGGCCATATTGTTGCCGTCGCCCACATAGGTCAGCGTCAGACCCGCCAGCGTCCCAAACTCTTCCTGCACGGTTTGTAGATCGGCCAGCACCTGACAGGGATGCTCCAAATCAGTCAGGGCGTTAATCACCGGGATTTTGGCGAAATGGGCAAAGGTTTCTAGCTCGCTTTGCTCAAAGGTGCGAATCGCCAGCACGTCGAGGTAGCGGTCTAGCACGCGCGCGGTGTCCACCGTGGGTTCACCCCGCCCCACTTGGGTGACGCTGGCGTTGAGATCTAGCACCTGCCCGCCCAGATGACACATCGCCACTGAAAAGCTGACTCTGGTGCGGGTCGAAGCCTTGCTAAACACCAGCCCCAGCACCTTGTTCTCACATCTGGGCTTGGCCTTGCCTGACTTTAAATCTGCCGCCAGCGCCAAAAGCTCCTGAAGTTCGGCAGGGCTAATATCGGCCATGCTCAGCAAGTCTCGGCCTTTGAGGGATGCTACGCTCATCGCAAAATCATGAAGTGAATAATCTTAAGACCCTAGCAGATCTTGAAGCCTTGCCGGAGTTCTTCAGTAGCAGTTTGCGGTTTTTCTAGCCCGCTCTAGCTCACCCGAAACACCTGCCCGGTTCGCAAACCTTCAACGCTCTTGCTATAGGCCAACGCCACTCGCGCCGCTGAGACTGGCTCATGGCCTAGAAAAAACTGACCCATTGACGCAACGGATTCTTTGACAATGCCGGGACTGACGGCATTCAGCCGGATGCCCGGCGGGAGTTCAATCGCGGCTCCAATCACAAAGCCATCAATCGCGGCATTCACCATGCTGGCGCTAGAGCCAAACCGAATCGGATCATGGCTGAGGACACCGCTAGTCAGCGTGAACGAACCGCCGGGACTGATGTAGTCTCGTCCCACCAGCACCAGATTCACCTGCCCCATCAGCTTGTTGCGAAGCCCGACCTCATAGTGGCTTTCATTCAGGGTTTCGAGCGCCCCAAAATGCACGTTGCCTGTGGTAGAAACCAGCGCATCAAAGGCACCCACCTGTTCGTACAGATCGCGAATTGAGCTGGCTGAAGTAATATCGACCTGAAAATCGCCGCTCTGGTGGCCGACCGTGATCGTCTCATGGCGAACCGAAAGCTCCTGCACCACTGCTTTGCCCAGGGTTCCAGTGCCGCCTACCACAATCACTTTCATGCGCTGCTCTCACTCAATTGCTTTGCCGAATCAAGCTTATGCTGTTTTGGCAATTTTGCAAGGGCGGCTTCATCACCTGCGGTTCAAGTTTGGCGCATGAGGCCAATTGAAACAATTCATTTTCAAATTCTGTTCTGATATTTCTGCCGTCATACACTGAGGTTTAGGCACTGAGATTTGGGCGCTCTTGACGCTTCCAGTCTCATGCTGATTTGGGACTGAGGCACTGTAGCCATCCCGATCGTATGCCTCTAGTAGCAAGCCTCTAGGAGATAGATAAGTATGATTGAAAAAATTTTGCTGGCGCTCTCTGGCACTGGCCAAACTCGCGACATGCTGAAAATGCTGATGGATATTCCGCTGTTTCAGCGTGCCAACGTCACGATTTTGCATGTGGTGCCGCCGCAAGTCACCGCTGAGGGCATGACCGAAAAGCTAGAAGCAGGCGGCAAGATGCTGGCGCAGGCGGTGCAGGATCTGAACTTGGAACCCAGCCGGATCAGTCCGATCTTGCAGCAGGGCGATCCGAAAGATATTGTTTGCCGGGTGGCCGAAGAAATCGACAGCGACCTGATCATTATGGGATCACGCGGGCTGAAGCGGATTCAGTCGATTTTAGAGAACTCGGTCAGCCAATATGTCTTCCAGCTCTCTTCGCGCCCCATGCTGCTGGTCAAGGATGATATTTACGTCAAGAGAATCAACCGGATCATGGTGGCAATCGACAAATCAGAGTCAGCTCAGCAAAGCCTAAAGCTAGCGGTTGCCCTGATTCGAGATGTTAAAGGGGGCCAGCTGATTCTGGTGCATACCAACCCAGACCTGAAGCTGAAGCCCGGTGAAATTACCGCCAATCCTGAACAAGATCCGGTGCTAATTCCGGCAATCAACGAAGCCAAAAAGCTGGGGATCAACTACAAATGCGTCGCGCCAGAAGGTAAGCCGGGTGAGCGCATCTGCCAGGTGGCAGAAGAATTGAATGTCGATCTGCTGATAATTGGCTCCCCTGATCGCCGTCCTTCAATTGCCAAAGGCTTGCCCGATCTCGATCGGCTGCTGGGTCAGTCGCTTTCAGACTATGTGCGCGTCTACGCTAACTGCCCGGTGCTGCTGGTGCGCTAGGGCAAACCCAAAAAGGCGTTGGATCGGATTGATCCAGCGCCTTTTGATGGAAAACCAGTTTGGCGGGCTTATTTTGCTTCGCGGCTGGCGGTTTGGATATAGAGAATTAGCAAAAACACAGTCGGAACCAGCACAAACAAAATCGTTGCCACGAAACCCAGATCGTTAACTTGCATAATGCCTCTCCAACAGCGTCTAAAAAAATCAGTCTTGAACTTGTCTTGAAAAGTGAGCCACGCGCATCAGCCGCGCCCAGCCGCGAAGGCTAGCTCTAGCATACACCGCCCATGAACCCGAACCTAGCGAGATTTGGCGGGCTTTGTCACCACGCTGACCGAACCATTCACCAGCGTCTGACAGGCCAAACGGCAGCTCGCAGGCCGCTTCTTCAGCTTGCGGTCTTCGACTTCAGTGCGCGGCGACAGGTTTTCTGCGCCCTCCACAATATCCACCACGCAGGTGCCACACTGGCCATACCCCCCGCAGTTCATCATCTTGCCGCCAAAGGTATAGAGATCAATGCCGTTCTCCATCGCCTTGAATCTGAGATTGGCACCCGGAGCCGCAAAGACAATTCGATCTTCTTTAACAAACTTAATATCTGCTGAGCTAAAGGCAGGTGGCGTTGAAGCAGGCCGATCGTCCGGTGTTGCAGTCCCGGCTGGCTGCGGGTTTACCTGATTGTTCGCTCCAGACATCATCCCAGACATCACGATCCCAGACATCACGGTGGTCGAATCCTCAGAGCCTATCTGCATAGCGCTTGCAATCCCCTCTCACTCTAGTTACACTTCTTTATACAATTTCATTTTTACAGGTTGATTGTCAAACTGTCTAAGGGTTGAGTCAAATTGAAGCAGGCAACTGCTCCAAGCTCTACAAACCCGAAGCCAGCCGCAATCGATGCATCGAGTCTCTTAATCTGGTAGGCTTACTGGTATTAAGCGTCTTGATAAAATTCTGACAGAAGCTTTGAAACATATAGGAGGAGCGTAGTCAAATGGGACTACCCTGGTATCGAGTCCATACAGTCGTTCTCAACGATCCGGGAAGACTGATCGCTGTACACCTGATGCATACTGCCTTGGTGGCAGGTTGGGCTGGCTCAATGGCCTTATATGAGCTGGCAACTTTTGATCCAAGCGATGCCGTACTCAACCCGATGTGGCGTCAGGGCATGTTTGTGCTGCCCTTCATGGCGCGATTGGGCGTGACGGGCTCATGGGCTGGCTGGAGCGTCACGGGCGAAACCGGTATCGATCCGGGCTTCTGGTCGTTTGAAGGCGTGGCGGCTGCCCATATCGTCCTGTCGGGTCTGCTGTTTTTGGCAGCCTGCTGGCACTGGGTCTACTGGGATCTAGAGCTATTTAGAGATCCGCGCACGGGCGAGCCCGCGCTTGACTTGCCCAAAATGTTTGGGATTCACCTGTTCTTATCTGGACTGCTCTGCTTCGGCTTCGGCGCATTCCACCTGACCGGGCTGTTTGGCCCTGGGATGTGGGTCTCCGATGCCTATGGCTTGACGGGCAGCATCCAGCCTGTTGCGCCCGCTTGGGGACCCGAAGGATTTGATCCGTTTAATCCCGGCGGCGTTGTGGCGCACCATATTGCGGCAGGCATCGTCGGAATTATCGCCGGACTGTTCCACCTGACCGTGCGGCCACCAGAGCGCCTCTATCGCGCCCTGCGGATGGGGAACATCGAGACGGTGCTTTCCAGCAGTATTGCAGCAGTGTTTTTTGCTGCCTTTGTAGTAGCAGGCACAATGTGGTATGGCAGCGCCACCACGCCGGTTGAGCTGTTTGGCCCGACCCGCTATCAGTGGGACAGCGGCTTCTACCAGCAGGAAATCCAGCGGCGGGTGAATGGCAGCATCAACGCGGGTGCAACTGAAGTCGAAGCCTGGTCTGAAATTCCAGACAAGCTGGCCTTCTTTGACTACATTGGCAACAACCCAGCCAAAGGCGGTCTGTTTAGAACAGGCCCCATGGTGAAGGGTGACGGGATTGCCCAGGAATGGCTGGGCCATGCGGTGTTCACCGACGCCGAAGGGCGCGAACTCACGGTGCGCCGGATGCCCAACTTCTTCGAGACTTTCCCGGTGATCCTGACCGACAAAGATGGCGTAGTGCGAGCCGACATTCCGTTCCGGCGGGCTGAATCGCGCTACAGCTTTGAGCAGGTGGGCGTCACGGTTAGCTTCTACGGCGGCGCGCTCAATGGCCAGACCTTTGACGATCCGGCGATAGTCAAGCGCTATGCGCGGAAGGCTCAGCTAGGCGAAGCCTTTGACTTTGACACCGAAACGCTCAACTCAGACGGCGTATTTCGCACGAGTCCAAGGGGCTGGTTCACCTTTGGGCATGCCTGCTTTGCGCTGCTGTTCTTCTTCGGCCATATCTGGCACGGCTCCCGGACGCTGTTCCGCGATGTGTTCGCCGGAATTGACCCAGAGCTATCCGAAGATCAGCTGGAATGGGGCTTCTACCAGAAGCTGGGGGACAAAACGTCTCGTCGGAAAGTTCCTAGCTAGCAAGTTCACAGCAACCAAGTCGCCGAGATCTGCGTTCATCTGCCAATCTCGGCGACTTGGTTGAATTGAGTCAACTGAATTGAGTCAACATCGTGGCAAACGCCAGAGGATATTAAGTTATGGAAGCCGTTGCATATATTTTGGTTTTGACTCTAGGAATTGGCGTGCTGTTCTTTGCCATCGCCTTCCGCGAGCCCCCCAAGATCACCAAAGATTAATTTCCGCTCAACTCTGCGACATTCTTAGACAGGTATTTAGACAGATCAAAGCCTGAGCAGTCAATCCTGATTAATTTTTTAATCAGATAAAATTGATCCACTGCTCAGGCTTTTGCTTGTGCAATTGCAGTATGATGACTTAGGAAGCCTGTTTGAGCCTCAATCGGGGGTTCGGCTCAGCGCTTTTGAATAGTTTTGAGTAGATTAATTTCCGGAGGACATTTGCGATGCGATGCCCATTTTGTCAATTTCCGGACAATCGGGTTTTAGAGTCGCGCTCAGCGGAATCCGGACATAGCGTTAGACGCCGGAGAGAATGCCTGCGGTGTAGCCGCCGGTTTACGACCTATGAGCGCATTGAGTTCGTCCCGGTTGTCGTGCTGAAAAAGAGCGGCGAGCGCGAATCTTTTGATCGCTCTAAGCTGCTGCAAGGTATTGTAGCGGCCTGCGAGAAAACTGGCGTTGCTCCCGCCAAACTAGAAAGCATTGTGGACGAAATTGAGGCCGAGCTACAGCAGCGCTCTGTGCGAGAAGTAGCCAGCAGTGAAATTGGCGAGCTGGTATTACAGCATCTTCAGGCGCTAAACGAAGTGGCTTACATTCGATTTGCCTCAATTCATCGCCAGTTCAAAGGAATTCGCGATTTTGTCGAGACTCTGAACCATCTGCAAAATACGGCAGAGCCTGCCGCAGATGCCGCACCGGAAGCATATGCGCCAGCCGACCGCGCAGCCGCAGAAACTGCCTCCATGAGCCATTCCTAAGCGCCTTGAGTCCAGCCCTTGTAGTCTTCTTAGCTCAAGCGCTACAGCTAGCGGCAGCCAGGTAGATTTGCGGTTGCCTAATGCGGCTGGGGTCAAAGTTAAGCTATGATTGTTCTCCTACGGGTCTAAGACTGACGGGGCTAAAATCTCGCAGCAGAAATTGGATGGCGGCGCAGGCGAATCGAATTCAAGATCGGGAGCTGGCTGCTTTTTGCCTAGACCACCATATTTAACGACGGAGATAATCACCAGGAAACACATCGCATGGTCAATCAGCACGTAATAGATATCGGCTTTACCCACGAAGATTTTGCCGCACTGCTCGACAAATATGACTACCACTACAGCCCCGGACAGGTCGTGGCCGGAACGGTCTTCAGCATTGAGCCGAGAGGTGCTCTGATTGACATTGGTGCGAAGACCGCCGCCTATATCCCGATTCAGGAAATGTCGATCAACCGGATCGACGGCCCCGAAGAAGTCCTACAGTCTAACGAGACACGCGAATTCTTCATCTTGACCGACGAAAACGAAGATGGTCAGCTCACCCTCTCCATCCGTCGGATTGAGTATATGCGAGCCTGGGAGCGCGTCCGCCAGCTGCAAGCCGAAGATGCCACCGTACGCTCTGCTGTGTTTGCCACCAACCGAGGCGGGGCGCTGGTGCGGATTGAAGGCTTGCGCGGATTTATTCCCGGCTCTCACATCAGCACTCGCAAGCCCAAAGAAGACTTGGTGGGCGAAGAGCTGCCGCTGAAGTTTTTGGAAGTAGACGAAGACCGCAACCGGCTGGTGCTCAGCCACCGTCGGGCGCTGGTTGAGCGCAAGATGAACCGCCTGGAAGTGGGCGAAGTGGTGATTGGCACCGTGCGCGGACTCAAGCCCTACGGCGCGTTTATTGACATCGGCGGCGTCAGCGGACTGCTGCATATCTCCGAAATCTCGCATGACCATATTGATACGCCCCACAGCGTCTTCAACGTCAATGACGAGGTAAAGGTGATGATTATTGACCTGGATGCCGAGAGAGGCCGGATTTCGCTTTCGACCAAGCAGCTAGAGCCAGAACCGGGCGATATGGTCAAAAATCCGCAGATTGTCTACGACAAGGCTGAGGAAATGGCCGCGAAGTATCGCGAACGGATGCTCCAACCTGCTCAGTCTGCTGAGCCTGAGCCTGAGTCGGAGCCGGAACTTGAAATTGTCTTAGACGAAGCAGATCTGCCCGCTGCGACTGAGTAGGCTGGGTCGGTTAAGTCAGAGTAGGATAAGTAAGATTTACGAGGAGGGTGATACCTCCTCGATTTTTATGCTTGTGACTTCATGAGTTGAGCATCTAGGTTCTATCTAGGGAAGGAAATATTTTGGCCAGGATTCGCTGTCACGACCGAGTATTTGAGGGGATTGAGGCCGTCATTTTTGACAAAGACGGGACGCTAGCTCATTCTGAGCTGTTTTTGCGTCAGCTGGCACAAAAACGGGCAAGGCTGGTCGATGCCCAAGTACCGGGAATTGAAGCTCCTTTACTGCTGGCTTTTGGCGTAGAAGCGGGCTGGATCAATCCGGCGGGCTTGATTGCCATTGCCTCCCGCCTAGAAGACGAAATTGCGGCAGCAGCCTATGTGGCAGAAACTGGCCAAGGCTGGATCGCCTCGCGAAAGTTAGTGCATTCGGCGTTTGCTGAGGCAGATCAGTCAATTGGGCGCAGGGCTGACCAGACGCCGCTGATTGCAGGTAGTTTGGCGCTGATTCAGCGACTCGCCGCCGCTAAAGTCAAGCTGGGGGTTCTATCCTCAGATAGCGCTGCCAATGTCCAGGACTTTCTGCGCTGCTACGATCTGGAGCCTTATTTTCAGGTTGCCTACGGCGTTGACGCAGCCTATCCCACTAAAACCAACCCTCAGCTGCTGCACCAGCTGTTTGAGCAGCTAGGGGCAACGCCTACCCAGACGATCATTATTGGCGACTCCGAGAGCGATTTGGCGGTAGCTCAAGCCGCTCAACTTGCAGGCTGGATTGGATTTACAGGCGGTTGGTCAACCCAGCCCGACCTCAGCAATGCCGATGCGGTAGCGACTGAATTTGACCAGATTGAATTGCTCTAGAGCCTGATCAACAGGGCTATTCAGGATATAATCTCTCACGTAAGTTCACAGTTTCGAGCGACACAGATCTGGCAAATTTACATAAAGAAATAGCAGGTGTGATATTCTCCAAGACTAATGAGCTGTTTAATTTCAGCTTAGCTGTTGCCTAGTTGTTGTTTATTTTACAGAGAGGATACTTGCTTGACTCGTCATTACCTCTTCACATCAGAATCTGTGACTGAAGGCCATCCCGACAAGATCTGCGATCAGATCTCAGATACAATCCTGGATGCCCTGTTGGCGCAAGACCCGGCCAGTCGGGTTGCGGCAGAAGTGGTGGTCAACACGGGACTCGTGCTGATTACCGGAGAAATTACCTCCAAAGCGCAGGTGAACTATATTGATCTAGCTCGCAAAAAGATTGCTGAAATTGGCTATACCGACGCAGATAATGGCTTTTCTGCCAGCAGCTGTACTGTGCTGGTGGCGCTAGATGAGCAGTCTCCCGATATCGCCCAAGGCGTTGACCGGGCGCAGGAAACCCGCGAAAAAGCTAGCGACGAAGAGCTTGATGCAATTGGCGCGGGCGACCAGGGGCTAATGTTTGGCTTTGCCTGCACCGAAACGCCTGAGCTCATGCCGCTGCCCATTTCGCTGGCGCACCGGATTTCTCGTCAGCTGGCCGCAGTTCGTAAGTCTGGGCAGCTCACCTATCTGCGCCCAGATGGCAAAACGCAGGTGACGGTCGCCTACGAAGATGGTCGCCCGGTTGGGATTGACACAATTTTGGTCTCGACGCAGCATACGGCCAGCATCGGCGAAATTACCGATCCAGCTGCGGTGCAGGCGCAGATCAAAGCTGATCTCTGGCAGTTTGTGGTCAAGCCCATCTTTACTGACATTGAGATCAAGCCCAGCGAGCAGACCCGCTTTTTGGTTAATCCGACTGGCAAGTTTGTCATCGGGGGTCCGCAGGGGGATTCAGGGCTAACCGGGCGCAAAATTATTGTCGATACCTACGGCGGCTACTCGCGGCATGGCGGCGGCGCTTTTTCGGGCAAAGACCCGACGAAGGTGGATCGCAGCGCGGCCTACGCGGCGCGTCATGTAGCCAAAAATATTGTGGCGGCTGGACTCGCTGAAAAATGTGAGGTGCAGCTGAGCTATGCGATTGGCGTGGCGCGTCCGGTTAGCATCCTAGTCGATACCTTTGGTACCGGCAAAATTGATGACGATCGGCTGCTAGAGCTGACGAAGCAGCATTTTGAGCTGCGCCCTGCTGGCATTATCCAGACCTTTGGCTTGCAGCATCTGCCCAGCGAGCGCGGCGGGCGGTTTTATCAGACGGTAGCAGCTTACGGCCATCTAGGGCGACAGGATCTGGATCTGCCTTGGGAGCAGACTGATAAAGCCGATTTGCTGCGGCAGGCAGCCAGCAAGCTGCTCTCTGTGGTCTAGAGGTGGTCTAGAGGTGGTCTAGAGCTTCGGCAGCTCACAGCTGAGGCAGCTGCTATTGTCCGCGCAGCAGCTGCTTCACGGTTTTGAGCATCTCTCCCGCTTGAAACGGCTTGGCAATATAGGCATCTGCGCCTTGCTTCATGCCCCAATAGCGGTCAAACTCTTGATCTTTGGTGGAGCAAACCAGCACGGGTACGTTCTGCGCTGTCGGATCGCCTTTGATCCAGCGGCAAAGCTCGTAGCCATTCATTTCTGGCATGATCAAATCGGTGATCACCAGATCAGGCGTTTTGGCCTGGATCTTGGCTTTCGCATCTACCCCATTCACGGCCTCAATCACGTTCAAGCCGCCCTTTTGCAGTAGCTCACAGAGGAGCTGACGCACGGCTTGACTGTCATCGACCACCAACACTGTTCTCATAGCGCTTTCTCATTAGGTTGGGCTGAACGGCGAGACAAGATGCAGAGGATGCCTGCTCGCTAGCACCTAGCAATTATGCCCGCTTGGCGGGCAATTCCATCCTGCAACTGGCCGTCGCAATTCAGACATAGAAGCATTCAGTTAGCCTGTTTGCTCAAGCTGGCTTAGAGCCGCCTTCTGCGCCAGCTTCAGGCGGCAGCGGCGCATAGCGACTTTGATCCCGGATCAGCGAGTCAATATTTTCGCTAATGTCACGCGGGTTCATAAAGATCACCTTCGAGTTGGCGCTTTCCCCTAGCTTTAGGTTGGCATCGACGTAGCGCTGCATCACCAAATAACGCAGAATGTCCTGCGGGTTAGTTTCGGTAGGCATGGCGTCAGCAATGCGCTTAATCGACTCAGCAATGCCGTCGGCCTGCTTAATCGTCGCCTGTCGCTCGCCTTCAGCCTCGGCAATCGCCGCCCGCTTTTTGCTCTCGGCGGCTCTTTCACCTTCCAGAGACTTCCGCAGCTCTTCCGGAATTTTAATATCTTGAATCTCGATGCGAGTTACCTTAATGCCCCAGGGTTCAGTGGCTTCATCTAGGCTCTCAAGCAGGGCTTTGTTAATTTCGTCACGCGAGGCATAGGTTCTTTGCAGATCCATCTCGCCAATTTTGGAACGCAATGTCGTGATCACCAAGTTTTTGAGCGCCTCGCTAACGCCGTCAATTTCGTAATAAGCTTTCTCCAGATCCATAATTCGCCAAAAAATCACGGCGTCAATTTTGACCGTGACGCTATCTTTGGTGATCACTTCGTTGGGCTCAATATCCAGCGTCCGCTCGCGCGTGTCAGCCTCAATGACCACCTCGTCGATCACAGGGAATACCCAAAAGTTTAGTCCCGGCTCTAGCTTGCGGTGAAAGCGCCCCAATCGCTGCACCAGCGCCTCGTTGCCCTGATCAATTCGCCTGACCGAACCCACCGTTGCGCCCACGGCGGTCAGCACCAGTGCAAAGACCCAAACTAGCGTACTCACAGTTATATTCTCCTCAGTCAGCTAGGGCTGTATCTCCAGTTTCCCAAAGGCTCAGAGCGATTAATCGGGGCTATTGCCAGAGTCACCTAACCGTATCATACTCATTTGGGAAATCAATCGGCAGCACAATTAGCGTCAGCCCATGGCGACCAACCACCTGCACAGTCTGGCTGCGGGCAATTTCAATATCCGAAATCTGGCAGCGGGCTTTCCAGAGCGATCCCTCGTAAGCGACCCAGCCGACACCGCCCTTTGGAATTGCCTCTGAAACCACTGCCTCTGTATCAGTCTGCTCGTCATGGCTGGGCAGCGGCACCATCCCCCGCAGCACTACCGTCAGCGCAATTGCCAGCACGCCCCAAAGCACGACCTGAATTGACGTAGAAGCAACGCTGAGCGAGGCAATCGCCGTAATAATCGCGGCAATTCCGAGTGAGGCCGCCGTGGGTTCTCCGACCGAAACGCCCAGCAGCAGAAACACAAACCCAGCTATCATCCAGATTGTAAAGCTGGATGGACTAGCAACAGCGGCAGCAACCTGAAGCAAATTCACGCTGGAAAAGACCTTTGGGCAGATAAACCGAGTCAACCGATGAGAGTGATTTGACCTGAAGCCTCGATCCGCAGCCGTGAGTGGCCAAAGTTTTGCGGTTTCATGTCAATGCTCTGTGTTAAATGTAGCGAATATGGCCAATCATTTGCTTCAGTATTTTAAGCGGTGTTACCCCCAGTTCACCCCAGTTCACCCCAGTTCACTGCCGATCAGGCTTTGTGGCTAGACGCCGCCAGCGAAAAAACTGATGAACCGCAACGGGCAGCCCTCCCGGCAAAATAAACATCACCAGCGGCAGGCTGCCCAGCAGGCAATCCGAGCTGCTGTAGCAAAAGCCTTGCTGGGTCTGGGGCTTGCCTTTGGCTAGGGTGTTGGCAATCAGCTGCTCCATCGGCAGTGCCGCCAGTTTTAGCCGCTGAGAAAAGTTGGGCGGCAGCTGTGAGTTAAGCCGCAGCTTCAGAGTTTTGGTGGAAAAAGACTGGGCGTAGGCCGGAGTCAGAAATGGCTTGTAGCGACTCGCTTCTGGCGTCAGCTGCTTGATATAGGCCAGCGCCACCCCCTTGAGCAGATGCCGAACCGGCTCGGTTTCCTGCTCTGAGCGCTCTCGAATAAAAATACTTTGGGTTAGCCCTTGATTCAGGTTAATGGGGTCGCCAACGCTAAGGTGGGTGCCGCCAATGGCCGTGAGCAAAAGCTTGGGGCTGCGGAGTTCGGTGAAGGGCAAAAACTGCTGGCTAACGGCTGGGGTAATGGCATCATCTGTACCTGCCAGCATCAGCGTCGGGATTTTGACTTGAGCCAGACTCTGGGCATCAAACAGCCGCCCAATCACCGGATTTAGCACAACTGTCTGCTGAATGCGCGGATCGCGGAGGCTCTCCTGCGGATCGATTAAATCAGCCGCATTGCACTGGAGCAGATCAGAGGGCGAAAATACCGCAGGCTTGGGATCATTACAAAACTGTCGCAGATGCCCCAAGCTCAGCTTAGCGCCTGCCAAGGCCAGCGCCGTATAGCCCCCCAGCGAATGGCCAATCACCGTCACCTGCTCGGTGTTGAACTTACCCTGGAGCGTGCTAGAAAACTGGTTGAGCCGGCTGAGTCGATCCAGCACAAAGCTGACATCTTTAGGCCGATTAACAAACTCGCTGGCGGGCAAAATGTTATTTTTCGGCTGCGTTCGGTTCGCATAGACTGGCTTGCCGGTCAACCAGGCGACGTTGCTAGCCGGATGCTCTAGCGCCACCACTGTCAGGCCATAAGAGGCAAGATGATAGGCCAAATAGCCCATAAACCGCCGATCTGCGCCAAAGCCATGCGAGATTACCACCAGCGGGCCGCTCGTGCGACGCGCCCAGTACAGATCAACTGGGATCGTCCGCTCACGCTCATAGTCTCGCAGCACCATCGTCTGCTTCCAGACCCAATGTGATCCGGTCTGGGTGGGATCAAAGCTGGTATGCAGCGGCGGACTTTTTACCGTTAAATCGCGCTCTAGAATCGAACCCAGCGCCTGACTTTGCCAGTAAGGCAGGTTCAGCTGCGAGGCCAGCGCCAGCGCTGAAGAGGCATCCACAGTCACCGTTGGGTTGGGGATCGCTTTTAATAGGCTCAGCAAACTGATGCCGGTGGGCTGCTGAGCGGCCTGCATCAGCGCTACTCGCAGCTGGGTTGGCGTGGCGTCCGGGATCGCCACCTGTAAGGTGTTCAGAAATCGCTCACCCGCTGAGGAATGCAGCAGATCTTCAACCAGCTTGTCGCCAATCCCTGCATCTAGCTGGAGACGGCTCCGCAGCGTCTCCCGGATCTCTGCATTTAGCAGCAGCGAGTAGGGCTGAAGACTAGCGGTGACTTCGCCCGTCTCAGCAAACCGCTCTAGGTCGGCAATGGCCACAGACTGCTTGACGGGTCCTAGCTTAATCGCGAGGCGTTCGGCAGCCTGACTGGGAGCAGCTAGGGGGGCGGCTAGAATTAGAGTCAAACTAATCACTCCCCCGATCAAGATCAGCAGGCCGCCTCGCCGCTGCCCCAGCCTGTTTCCCAATTTACTGGCCAACCCGCTGGCTGGGGGTTGGCTCAACTTAGCTGGAACAGTGAGCCGAGTGCATGGCTGAGAGAGCCGGGGCTGAAACCAAGGGAAATTATTCACGGGCATTTCACTGCTGAACGATTCAGGTGAGGAGCTACAGACAGTTGAGGCTGGGCTGGCTCATGAGGCTGGGCCGGGCTAAGCCAGACAATCTCACGAGCCGCATCCGGGAGCTGGGCTTGACGCTGCCCCTGAGCGCGAGCCTGCTGGCAAATAATGCTGAGCGGTGTTTCTACCATCGCATCAATCCAGCTGGAAGCGCTAGCCTTCTTTTCTGTAGATTCAATAAAGATCAGCATAAAAGCGAACGGCAATTCTTTCAGTAGCCAGCGACTCCATCGGCGGATCAGCGCTGGCCAAGATGGTTCTGGCGCTAACATGACGCCATGCAGCCTATGCAGATATTGATTAGAGCGGCCATAGCGCTGCCACTGGCTCCGCAGCTCTGCCAAACTGGCGCGATGCCGATGCTGGACAATCGCCGGCTGGGCGAGCTGAATTTCCCAACCAGCCTGCAAGGCACGCCAGCAGAGATCGGCGTCGCCACCGGTGGTTAAATAGGGACGAAACAGCCCAACCTGCTCAAAAACTTGGCGTCTGACGGCCAAATTCGCGGTTTGACCATAGGGCAAGAATTGATGCGCCAGCGTATGGGTTTGAGAGAGCGTGGCCTGCTGCTCTGCATAGCGCTCTAGGAGGGTATCGCCGGGTAAAGCGGTGACTTCACCCGCCACCAGCCCCACGGCTGGATCGATGAAGGGCGGCACCAGCTCTAGCAGCCAATCTGACTGAGGCCGACAGTCGGCATCTGTAAACACCAAGATCTCACTCTGCGCGGCTCGAATGCCGGTGTTCCGGGCCGCGTATGCACTCTGAATCTGAGTTTCACGCAGGACGCGAATATTAGAGTCGGCGGGTAGATCTTGTAAAATTGCCCGCGTTCGGTCGCAGCTGTTATTGTCAACCAGCAGATATTCAACCTGCGCGGCAGGATAGGACTGCTGGGCGAGACAGCGCAGCAGATCGGGCAAATCAGCCTCACCGTTGTAGATGGGGATAATCACCGAGAGG
>CASBQH010000364.1 GCA_949127695.1 Synechococcales cyanobacterium PMM_0073 | reverse complement strand
GGCCCCTGCCCCAAGCCCAAGATAATCTCACGCGGAATTGAAGTCTGGACAATCGCCGCAATCGCGGAGCCAATGACTAAAATTCCGCCCAGCTCACGCAACTCTTGCACAACGTTATCGAGCATCAGCCGCAGCCGTTCGGGGATGGGTCGCGCCAGATCGGGATTGACCGCCGCCGCCCCTAACGCATCGAGCTGAATCGGCTGCTCAGACTGCCCCAGAAAAAACGTGCCAGACTGCAACAGCGGCGAGCGGGTCGTCTGGTCGGTCGATCTCGCCGCCGCCTGACTTGAACGGCGCGGCAGCAGCATGGCTCGCGCCACCGTCGGCTGGAGCATGGGACGCAGATCGGCCTGGGTGCTAAACACCCAGCCAATGATTGTGGCAATCAGCAGCGAGCCGCCCACCCGCAAAAACACCATTTCTGGCTGGTCGCGAAAGGCGATCCAAGTCGCCCAAAACACCACCGGGTTGACCACCGGAGCTGCCAGCAGAAAGCCGATCGCCATGGCCGAAGGCGCACCTTGGGTAATCAGCCGTCGCGCTACCGGCACATTGCCACATTCGCAAACTGGAAACAGAAAGCCGATCAGACTCCCGGCAAATGCAGCCAGAATCGGCTGCTTGGGCGCTATCGCAATCAGCTTGCGTTCATCCACAAACAGCAGTAGGGCGCTAGAAAACAGCACGCCAATAATTAGGAACGGCAGCGCCTCGACTAGCAAACTAAAAAACAGCGTCAGTGCGCCATTGAGCTGATTCATACCGAGCAATAAGCCTAGCGAGAGTGAGGAGTGAGACCCATACAGACGAGCCTGAGGGATGATTGTACTCGATCTCTGCTCAACTTCGCGCAGACCAAATTTGGCTAGCTGGCGTAAACCTGCACTGCTGCGACCAGCTTTGCCGTCCAGAGCTGCGTCAACTCGTCGCTAGCCGCCTCGACCATGACGCGAATCACAGGCTCTGTGCCAGATGCCCGCACCAGAACGCGCCCCTGATCGCCCATCGCCTGCTCGGCTTGCTGAATCGCCTGCTGCAACGGATCATCCTGCTGCCAGTTGAGACGGCGCTCCCGGTCTTCAACCCGCACGTTTTGCAGGATCTGCGGATAGGTCTGGAAGCTCTGGTCGATTAGCTCTACCAGCGAGCGGCCAGACTGCTGCACCAAGGTGGCCAAATGCAGCGCTGTCAGCAGGCCGTCCCCCGACACGCCATAATGCGGGCAGAGAATATGCCCCGACTGCTCGCCGCCCAGCTTTGCCCCCAGCTTCTGCATTTCGGCATGGACATATTGATCGCCGACTGCGGTGCGAATTAACGTTCCGCCCAGCTGCTGCCAAGCCCGCTCAAAGCCGAGATTGGCCATGACGGTGGAGATAATCAGGCTGTCGGGCAGCTTGCCGGTTTGGCGCAGCGCAGCGCCCCAGAGATAGAGAATGTAGTCGCCATCGACGACTCTCCCCTGCGCGTCAACGGCCATGACCCGGTCGGCATCGCCATCAAAGCCAAAGCCAATATCGGCGGCATGGTTGCGAACTGCGGCCTTTAGCGGCTCTAGATGCGTCGAACCACAGTTGACGTTGATCCGGTCGCCGTCGGCATAGTCATGCAGGCAGATCACCTCGGCTCCCATCTGCTCAAAGACGCTCGGTGCGATCTGAACCGCCGCGCCCCAAGCTAGATCCAGCACCACCGTCATGCCTTCTAGACTGACGTTGGGCAAAAGCGGCTGGTGCAGCGACTCGGCATAGAGGCTGACAAGCTCTGGGCGATGATAGTGCTGTCCCCAGCTGATCGCGGGCGCTTCGGCCAGCTGACCGCGAATTCCGGCTTCGATTTCGGCTTGGAGCTGGGGCGCAAGCTTGTTACCTGCTGCACCAAAAAACTTGATGCCGTTGTCTTCGGGCGGGTTGTGGCTGGCTGAGATCATCACGCCGCCAATTGCTTCAGTGCTATGCGTGAGAAAAGCTACCGTGGGGGTGGGGCAAAGTCCCAGATTCCAAACTTCGAGTCCGGCGGCGGTCAAGCCTGCGGAGAGCGCCGAGGCCAGCATATGGCTGGAGTTGCGTGAGTCTTGGCCTAAAATAATTGTGCGGCTGCCTGCTAAACTCTGGCGGCTGAGCACCTGTCCCGCCCAGTAGCCAATTTGCAGCGCCAGCGGAGCCGTGAGCAGCTCGCCTGCTTTGCCGCGAATTCCATCCGTCCCAAATAGCTTAGAGGCAGGCAGATCAGACGTTCCCCAGCGCGAGACTGAGCCGTCAGGCATTCGTCTCGCAGCATCAGAAGATAGAACCATATTGTCTTTCACTCCAAACACCACACTCACAGCGGAGGATAACATATGTTCCTCGCGTTGGGTACATTTAACTAGCGGCGTCCAATTTTGACAACTGCATTGGGACACATTTGGCAAAGATATTTAGCAAAAAAACATGGTTCAAACGCCAGATTGCTCCAGCAATGCCAACATTTCGCTCAGCGTCAGCCCTTGCTGAATGTAGCTAGGCGTATCAGGACTATAGGGAGCCTGCAAGCGATCAATCGCCAGAATCTCTGCGGTTTCGCTCAGCACTGGCACGTCAGGATCAAAGGCCGTGGGGCGCATCAGCGAGCTAGAAAAGCCTTTAAAGATCGTGATTTGATCAGGCTCGCCCCCGACTTCAGCGCTGATTAGCAAGACTTCTTGTGGATGCTTCAGCGTGTATTGTTCAAGGCGATGGCCGATAGATTTCATAGCGTAGATCTCATAGCGCTCTGCTGGGGGTCGCCTATATTTTACGGCGAGTAGAGGAAGTGCCGTAATCAGTTCAAGCAGGTGAAGGGTTGGAACCTGCTCAGCCCTGTCTCGTCGCTGCTTTTAGGCTAACTTTTAAGCTAATTTTCAGCCTGCTTTATGGCTCAGGCCAGCCTGCTGCACAGTTGATGAGAACAGAGCTACTATTAAATAAACTGATGGTTAATCTGATCCGGTTTCGCTGAGCGCATCTACCTGCTTTCATCACCTGACGCTCACCCCACCCAATCCCTTTAAAGGATCATAGTCAGTGCTGCCTTTTGAATTTATTGTTACTGGCAAACCAGTTTCGCATCAAGCCAAAGATCGCAAGCGGGTACAAGCCTGGAAGCTGGAAGTCAGAGCCGCTGCCGACCACGCCTGGAAACCCGGCCATCCAGTGGGCGATTCGGTGCGGGTAACGATCACGCATTATTATGATGCCGTACCGGGCTGCGAAGACACCGTGCCGGACAGCGACAATATTGTCAAACCCGTGCGGGACGCCCTGAACGGCCTAATCTACGTAGACGACTACCAGATTACTGATTTCGTCAGCCGTCGCCGCAACCTCAACAGCTCATTTCGTGTCAAGGGGATGTCGCCCGTTCTGGCAGAAGGCTTTTGTCAGGGCGCAGAATTTTTGCATGTTAGGAT
>CASBQH010000363.1 GCA_949127695.1 Synechococcales cyanobacterium PMM_0073 | reverse complement strand
GGGCTAGCTCATGCACCAGCAAACAATACGATAGACTGAGGGCGAACCTGCTGTGATGCCGCCCGTGCCCGAACCGATTCCCAATCCTAACGTCGAGCCTTTGAGCCGTGTCCAAGTCCTAGTTGCGATGGCCGCTACGGCGATACTGCTGCTAGTCTGCGCTCGCCTCTGGCTGTTTTTTGACCGCTCAACTGAACTGCTGCCGCTGCGCTGGAGTGGTTCAGCGGCTCTAGCTGGCGTGGGGCTAGGGCTAGGCATTAGCGCGGCCAGCTCTTTGCTCTACCGGTTTTGGCAAGCCTATCGCCAGAGCGCTGACTATTATTTGGAGCTGGTGATTAAGCCGTTGGCGCTGCCGGATTTGATCTGGCTGGGGCTACTGCCGGGACTGAGCGAAGAGCTGCTGTTTCGCGGCGTCATGCTGCCTGCTCTGGGCTTGACCTGGTTTGGCCTAGCGCTCTCCAGCATTTGCTTTGGCGTGCTGCATTTTAGCGGCAGTCAGCAGTGGTCTTATGTGATTTGGGCAACGATTATTGGTGGCCTGCTGGGCTATAGCGCCATCCTCACGGGCAATCTGCTGGTGCCAGTTGTGGCGCATATCACTACCAATTTGCTCTCCAGCTGCATTTGGAAGCTGCGGAATTAAGCAAAGCTGCGAGACTAGGCTGGCTCGGCTGAGGGCGGTGTTGCCTGGGTGCGCTCACCCCAGAGTTCATCAATGCTGCCAAACTGATAACCTTGCTCCAGCAGCGCCGGAATGATCTGCGCCGCCACCGCCGCCACATCCTCGCCGCCGTGGTAGCCGTCATGCAGCACAATCACCGAGCCATCTTCGGTTTGGCTCAGCACGCGCTGTGCGGCGACTGCTACACCCGGCCTCACCCAGTCTTCTGGCACAACGCTCCACATCACCGGGCGATAGCCCCAGCCCTGAAGCAACTTGAGAATTTGCGGCGTAAAAACGCCGTTGGGGGGGCGCACGTCCCGAATCTGCTGGGCGACGGTTTCTGGATCAAGCTGACAGGCTTGAGCAATGGCGGCCTGGGTGCGTTGCAGGCTCTGCTGAAGTTCGCGCGCTGAGAGCTGCACAAACGAGCGATGTTCGTAGCCATGCAGGCCAATCCAATGGCCAGACTGCCAGACTGCCTGCGCCACGTCGGGGAAGCGCTCGACGCAGATGCCCAGCCAGAAAAAGCTGGCCTTGACCTGATGCTGGTCTAAAACTTCTAGCAAGGGGCGCGTATGCAGCGGATGTGGCCCGTCGTCAAAAGTCAAGGCAATGCGTTTGCAACCCGGCGCGCCCGTCCAGAGACAGGTGGGAAAGTTGGGCTTCAGCAGCCGATGGATCAGCGGGTAGAGCGGAGCAAACTGCATGGCGAGGTAAAACGCTTTTGCTATAGCTTAGCTTGAAGCGATTAGAGCATCATTGGCCTGAACTAATTGGCCAAGCAGTAGGTCTGGCGTATCCAGGCTGACTGCACCACCGAGGTGAGAATATCGCGATTCAGCGGCTTCACCAAAAAGCCATCCACGCCCGGATTATCTTCTTGGCGCAGCCAGCTAGGCGCATGGACATCGGTTACAGCAATAATTGTGATGCCACAGCGGTCTGCCAAGGCTCGAAACTGCTGCATTAACGGCTGAGGCCAACCCTGCTGTGTACCCACCAAGATCATAAGGTAGGGCGGAGCTTGCTTAACTTTGGCAATTGCCTGCTCGGCAGAACGAGTCACCGTTAACGGGCAGCGCAGATGACCTAACAGAGATTCCAGCATCTGAAGGTCTTCTGTACCCTGATCGAAAATTAAAATGTAGTTCTGCAAGAGTTCCATGGGCGCTACGTTGTGCTGTCTGCCAATATAGCCCCTCCAATTGGCGGATAATTGGCCGAATAATCGCTGCAAGCTCTGCAAAACCTGGCGCTCAGCAAATGATTCTATTTTTTAACTTTCCGTTTTTCTTCGCTTTTACGATTAGATTCAACCAAATCTTTTTAAAATCTTTTGGTTTAAATTATTTGATGATTTATGTAAATTTTTTGGACTAAAAATTTACATCTGCTGAAAGTTGAAAATCAGCCGCAGCTGCCAATCTTGCTCAGTGCGAATAATCTGAATCTGCTGGATAAATTCTCGAAAATAAAACCGACGCTCCGGCTCAGACAGATCCAGCCAAAACTGCGGAATTGAAACCGTCTCTGCCGTAGCCTGGAGATTGACAGGCGGCAGTTGCGACAGCTTGGCTTGGAGTTCGGCTAGCTCAGTCCGCAGCTTGTATGACCGCAGCTGGGCTGTTTCGGTATCTAGTACAGCGCTGGCAACCAAATTGGGCAGCTGTGCCAAGATGTCCTGCTGAGCGGCAATTTGAGCCATGATCCGCGCTTTAGCTAGATTCGGCATTGCCTGCTGCTCGACTTCAGCCACCGCAGGCCGCAGATCCTGGCAGATCCGCTCAATGGTTTGGCTGAGCGCTTCAGCGTAGGGAATGCCGCGACAGGCTGAGCCGAATGCCTGCTGGCAGGCAACAGGCCGCAGATACAGATACTCTTGCGCTTGACCCGCGCGCTGATGCAGCGTCCGGCTGATTTTCATTCCCGACTGGCAGGTGGCACAGCTGACTAGCCCTGAGAGCGAGCGCGGCGCAGAGGCAGCACGGGGCGGCAGGCGACGATTGCGGCGCAGCAGGCGGTCAATTTGGGCGGCCTCCTGGCGGGAGAGGATCGGCGGATGCGTATCTCGTACTTGGCCGCCTGTTTGGTAGGCCAGATCGCCGCGATAGACGGGGCTAGTCAGCCACTGCTTGCCGGTTGCCGGCGAAATTTTCTTGCCATATTTTTTTTGCAGATGGCGCAGGCTGCCCCGCAGAGAGCCGTACAGCAGAAAATGCTCAAAAAACTCTTTGACAATTGGCGCGGTGCTGCGATCTAGCAAATAGCGCTCTTTACCTCGCCGGTAGCCGTAAGGTGCCCGACCCGGTGGCGGCAGGCTCTTCAGCCGACTGCGAGCATGACCCCGCCGCAGCCGTCGCTGCTCCAGCTGAGCTTGATCCAGCTGCCCCAACAGCTCAGCAGGCGCGATCTGGTCGCTTGGTTCGGCCTGGTCGCCAATTACCTGGTCGCCAATTAACAGACAGACTTTGAGCTGCCTGAGCTGGGTGAGGCAATCGCCAATGGCGCTGAGCGAATCGCCCAATTCGGTCAGCTGCTGCACCCGCACCGAAACCTCGGCCTGCACCGATTCGGTGGCGCAATCTAGCAGCATCTGCCGGAGCTGGCTGCGTCCGCCTAGATCTTGATAGAGTCGGTCAAACTGCCAGCCCCAGCTAGAGATATCAGGGATTGGCTCCAGCAGCGGATCGCTGTAGCTGTAAAGAAAAACTAGGTGAGCAGCAGGCATGGGCGGAGCAGCAGGCGAGATTCAAGCAACTGTTCCCTACGACACTTTTTTTGCAGCGCTGTAATGACTAGATAGAGCCAGGAAACATCAGCATTATAGGCTTAAACCGAGCAGTCGCTTGAACTGGAACCTGAGCCGCAGCAGGCTTATAGCAGGCTTATAGCCAAGATAAAGAGCGCCGAATGCAGATAGCCCCGATTCAGTCTAGCTTTGCGGCAGCAAAACCCATAATATTAACGAATGATCTTGCCAGGATAAATCATGAGCTCAACCCTCCAATCCTCAGATGATGCGTTTCAAGCCGGTGTGATCCAGTCGGGTGCATTAAGTGTTACGGCAGTTGAGCAGAAAAGCATCCAGGAGTTGACTCCCGATTCGGCGACAGATTTGTTTTTGCACCATCGGCTGAAGATCGTTGAAGATCTGTGGGAATCGGTGCTACAGCAAGAATGCGGCCAAACCCTGGTAGACCTACTGCGGCAGCTGCGCTCGATTCGCTCAGTGGAAGGCGATGCGTTTCGGGCTGAGCAGGCAGCAGTGCTGAGCGTGATTGAAAATCTGGACTTGAACGAAGCGATTCGAGCCGCTCGCGCCTTTGCGCTCTATTTTCAATTAATTAATATTGTCGAGCAGCATTACGAGCAGCGCGGTCAGCAGCAGCAGTATCGCGCTGCCTATGAGCAGGCCGATCCAGGCTCATTTTTTAGTGGCGAAGCCTTGCCAGACGACGAAGAAGCTGGCAATCCAGAGGCCGCGCAGCTTGAGAAAAATTTGCAGCCAGACCGCCAAGTGCCAACATTACAGGCGCTCTTTCCCAGACTCCATCGACTCAACGTGCCGCCTCGCCAGATTCAAAAGCTGATTGACAATCTAGATGTGCGGCTGGTGTTTACGGCGCATCCCACCGAAATTGTCCGGCATACGATCCGCGACAAGCAGCGCCGGGTCGCCGGAATTCTGCGGCAAATGGATCAAGCTGAAGAGGGCTTGCAAACGCTAGGACTCACTTCTTCCTGGGAAATGGAAGATCTGCGGCAGCAGCTCACCGACGAAATTCGGCTCTGGTGGCGCACCGACGAACTGCACCAGTTTAAGCCGACAGTGCTGGACGAGGTAGACTATGCGCTGCACTATTTCCAAGAAGTGCTGTTTGACACGATTCCGCTGCTGCATCAGCGGTTCTGTCGGGCGCTGAACACCACCTTCCCCAACTTAAGTCCGCCGCGGCATAACTTCTGTCAGTTTGGCTCTTGGGTCGGGTCAGACCGGGACGGCAACCCCTCGGTGACGCCGGAGATTACCTGGAAGACCGCCTGCTATCAGCGCAATCTGGTGCTGGGGAAATATATTGACTCGGTGAAGCGACTGACCAATCTGCTCAGCCTGTCGCTGCACTGGAGCGATGTCTTACCAGATTTGCTGGAGTCGCTGGAGCAAGACCAAGCCCAGATCCCAGCAGTCTACGAGCAGCTGGCCATCCGCTATCGGCAGGAGCCTTACCGGCTGAAGCTGGCCTATATTCAAAAGCGGCTGGAAAACACCCAAGCGCGCAGCAATCAGCTCTACAACAGCGACTATCCGCCTGAAATTCCGGAGGTTAACCCGGCTACAGTCTATGCTTCGGGCAAGTCATTTTTGGCCGAGCTGCTGCTAATTCAGCGCAACCTGAAAGAAACCGGCCTGCAAAGCCGCGAGCTAGAGCATCTGATCTGCCAGGTAGAAATCTACGGCTTTAACTTGGCCAACCTAGACGTGCGCCAGGAAAGCTCGCATCATTCTGACACGCTGAGCGAGCTGATTGAATATCTGCAAATTCTGCCGCGCCCCTACAACGAGCTGTCTGAATCTGAGAAGACAATTTGGCTGGCCACCGAGCTGCAAACCCGCCGTCCGCTGATTCCCTACGAGCTGTCGTTCTCGGAGAAGGCTAGCGAAACCATCCAGACCTTTCGGATGATCCATAAGCTCCAGCAGGAGTTTGGTTCCGAAATCTGTCAGACCTACGTGATCAGCATGAGCCATCACGTCAGCGATTTGCTAGAAGTGCTGCTGCTGGCCAAAGAAGCCGGACTCTATGACCCGGCTACAGGCGCAGGCAGCATTTCGATCGTGCCACTGTTTGAAACCGTGGAAGACTTGCAGCGTGCCCCTGCCGTGATGAATCAGCTGTTTGAGCTGCCGCTCTACCGTAATCTACTGAACGGCGGAAACGCGGATGGCGCGACTGGCTCGGCAGGTCAGGCGCGTCAGCCTTTGCAAGAAGTGATGCTGGGCTATTCTGACAGCAACAAAGACTCCGGCTTCCTCAGCAGCAACTGGGAAATCCACAAGGCACAGCAGGCGCTCCAGGCGATTGCCGAGCAGTATGGCGTGGCGCTGCGAATCTTCCACGGGCGCGGTGGCTCAGTGGGCAGAGGGGGCGGCCCCGCCTACGCGGCGATTTTGGCTCAGCCGGGACGCAGCATCGACGGGCGGATCAAAATTACCGAGCAGGGCGAAGTCTTGGCCTCCAAATACAACCTGCCAGAGCTGGCGCTCTACAACCTCGAAACCGTCACCACTGCGGTTTTGCAGGCCAGCCTGCTCCGCAGCGGCTTTGATGACATCCAGCCCTGGCACGAAATCATGGAAGAGCTAGCGGCGCGCTCACGGGCGCATTACCGCGACTTAATTTACGAGCAGCCTGACTTCATTGACTTTTTCATGCAGGTGACGCCAATTGAAGAAATCAGCCAGCTGCAAATTAGCTCCCGACCAGCGCGGCGCGGCGGCAAGAAAGATCTCTCTAGCCTGCGGGCGATTCCCTGGGTGTTTAGCTGGACGCAGACCCGCTTTTTGCTGCCCTCCTGGTATGGCGTCGGCACGGCCATCCAGAGCTTTGTCGATGAAGCGCCTCAAGAAAACCTGAAGCTGCTGCGCTACTTTTATTACAAGTGGCCGTTCTTCAAGATGGTGATTTCAAAGTGCGAGATGACGCTTTCTAAAGTCGATCTGCGGATTGCCTCGCACTATGTCAGCGAACTCAGCCACCCCGAAGATCGCGAGCGGCTCGAAAAAGTATTTGAGCAAATCGCCAACGAGTTCTATCTCACCCGCGATCTGGTGCTGGCGATTACCGGGCATGAGCGCCTGCTAGACGGCGATCCCGACCTCCAGCGCTCGGTGCTGCTGCGAAACAACACAATTATGCCGCTGGGCTTTTTGCAGGTGTCATTGCTGAAGCGGCTGCGTCAGCATAAGCAAAGCGCTGCTTCTGGCGTGATTCGCTCGCGCTACAGCCGAGGTGAGCTGCTGCGCGGAGCGCTCCTGACAATCAACGGCATTGCTGCTGGAATGCGAAATACGGGCTGAGCCTGAGTTCAATTCTGAGCCTGTTTGATAAAACTGCTTAGCTAGAATGGACTTAGTTTTATCAGTCTTGAGCGGCCTAGGAGCCAGGGTAGTCCATGAGTCAGAGTCGTAACGAAATCAAAGGGCTGGTTGGGGAAGTTCGATCACAAGTTGGCATCCTGGCTGGGTTGGTCGGCCTGATGTGGGCGATCGAAATTCTCGATCTGTTTTTGGGCGGCGCATTGAATCAATTCGGGATCAGGCCGCGTTCTGTTGTCGGGCTGCGCGGCATTTTATTTGCGCCCTTTTTGCACGGCAGTTTGTTTCACCTGATGGCCAATACGGTGCCGTTTATCATTTTGGGCTGGCTGGTGATGCTGCGGCGCACCAGCGATTTTTGGCCAGTCACAATTATTGTGACCCTGGTGGCAGGGCTAGGCACCTGGCTGTTTGCGCCGTCTTTGACTGTGCATATTGGGGCGAGCGGCGTGGTGTTTGGCTATCTGGGCTTTCTAATTTCGCGGGGCTACTTTGAGCGCAGCTTTGGCGCAATTGCCCTGTCGCTGGTTGTCGGGCTGCTCTATGGCGGCATGATCTGGGGCGTCTTGCCGGGACAGTTAGGGATCTCCTGGCAAGGGCATCTGTTTGGTTTCCTGGGCGGAATTTTGGCCGCGCAGCTGCTGTCTGAGCCTAGACGGCGGGTTTCGTAGCGCAATGTATCCAGCCGTTCTTCGCTCTTGTAACTCTACTGCCCCTAGCGTGATTGCATGTACCCAGCCCAGCCTGCTCTGCCCACTGCCGATCTTGAATCGAACCAAGCCCTAACCCAGCGATTCCTAAAGCTGGCCAGCGTCAATATTCTCTCTAACCTGACCGTGCCGCTGGCAGGCTTAATCAGCGTTGCCTTCTTGGGGCATCTAGGCGAAATCCAGCATTTGGCGGGCGTAACGCTGGCTTCGGTGCTGTTCAACTATCTCTACCGCACGCTCAGCTTTCTGCGGATGGGCACAACGGGGGTCACGGCACAGGCAATTGGGCGCGACGACCGCGAGGCTGTGCTGTTGATTGGCCTCCGCAACGGCCTGATTGCAATTGGGCTAGGGCTACTGATCTTGCTGTTGCAGCATCCGATTCGCGACCTGGGCTTTGCCCTCCTCAGCACTGAACCGGCGATTAAAGCGGCGGGACAGGCTTACTACGACGCCCGGATCTGGGCGGCTCCAGCCACATTGCTGAATTTTGTACTGCTGGGCTGGCTGCTGGGTCAGGAAAAGAGCGGTCAGGTGCTGCTGATTTCGGCAGTGGGCAACGGCGCAAATATTTTGCTGGACTATAGCCTGATTACGCAGCAGGGCTGGAATAGCGCAGGCGCAGGCTGGGCAATTGTGGTGAGTCAATATGTGATGGCAGCTTTGGGACTGGGGCTGGCAGGTCGGTTAATCTCGTGGCAAGAGCTGCAAACTGCGCTGCCGCAGCTTGGAAATGCCGCCGCCCTAAAGCAAACCCTGACGCTGAACGGCAATATTTTTGTTCGCACGCTGGCTTTTCTCTCGACTTTTTCGGTGTTCACCAGCCTCAGCGCCGCTATTAGCACGCTGCTGCTGACCGAAAACGCGCTGCTGCTTCAGGTGTTCAGCCTCGCAGTTTATCTGATTGACGGCTTAGCCTTTGCCACCGAGAGCTTGACCGGGCAGCTCTACGGACAGGGAAACCGCCAGCCGCTCCGGTTTTTGGTCAAGCTAGCGGGCGGTATTAGCCTGCTGGTGGGGACCAGCTTTGCGCTGGTGTTCATGCTGTTTCCGTCGCTGTTTGGCCTGCTCACCAACCATGCCGAACTGCTGCAACTGGTCAGCCAGGATGTGTTTTGGCTATTGCCGGTCTTGAGCTTTGGCTCTTTGGCCTTTATGCTAGACGGCTATTTTCTAGGTCTGGCCGAAGGCGCGACCTTGCGGAATGCCGCACTGCTCTCTAGTCTGCTGGGGTTTGCGCCGATTGCGCTGGTCGCCTGGAATCTGTCAGCGCCTTATTTGCTTTGGCTAGGGCTGGCGGTCTTTATGGCGGCAAGAGTGCTATTGCTGGGCGCTCAGGTGCCCCGGACGCTGGAGCCGATTCAAGCTGGCGGGTGATTTGAAAACACGTAGATTCGCTGGGTTTGCAGCTCAGCGCAGATCGTTGAGGGGCGCAGCGAGCTGTCTGGCTCACCCAACGCAAAGATCTGGCGGTCGAGCTGAACCTGCAAATTGAGCAGCGGATCGCCCCCGGCTGAGATCAGGAATTCTAACTGCTCTACCGGATGCCAGCTGGCTAGGCCATCGAGGATTTGGGCAATGGCTTTGACGTAGGGGTGATCGGGCTGCTGATACCAGCTGGAGTCGGCGAGTTTGGCTTGGTCAAAGCCGAGGTGGAAGGTGAGGGCGGCTTGGCCAAACAGGGCGGTGGCCAGGGAACGCGCCTCTTCTTGCAGCAGCAGGTCATGCTGGTTGGCCAAATGGCGAATTTTTTCGAGGCGCTCGTAGCGTTCGGTCACAGAGGGCAGGCCGTCTTTCCACTGGACTGCGACGGTGACTAAATAAGTCCGCAGCAGCAGATGCCCTAGCTTTTCGGCTTTGGTGGCCAGATAGTCGGCGTTGTAAGCAGTAGCCTCAATCAGCAGCGGCACGCGACTGACCATTTCGAGGCCGTAGCCTTTGAGTCCGGCAATTTTGCGCGGGTTGTTGGTAATCAGGCAAAATTTCTGTACGCCCAAATCGTTGAGAATCTGCGCTCCCACGCCGTAGTTGCGCTGATCGGCGGCAAAACCCAGCCGCTCGTTGGCCTCGACAGTATCCAGCCCCATATCTTGCAGCGAGTAGGCTTTGAGCTTGTTCACCAGGCCAATCCCGCGTCCTTCCTGACGCAGATAGACCACCACGCCCTGCCCCGCATTTTCGATCATTTTCAGCGCGGCTTGCAGCTGCATCCGACAGTCGCAGCGCAGCGAGCCAATCGCGTCACCCGTCAGGCATTCAGAATGCACCCGCACCATCACGCTCTGATCTTTAAAAGTGGCGGGATCGCCTTTAACAACGGCAATATGTTCGCTGTTGTCGAGCGAGTTGCGGTAGCCGTAGACCTGAAAATGGCCAAACTGCGTCGGTAGTTTGGCCACCGCCTCGCGCTGCACAAACCGCTCATGCTGCAAGCGATAGCTGATCAAGTCGGCAATGTTGATCAGCTTCAAGTCATGCTGCTTGGCGTAGTCGATTAGCTCTGGCAGACGCGCCATGGAGCCATTGGGGTTTTGAATTTCGCAGATTACGGCGGCGGGATAGAG
>CASBQH010000362.1 GCA_949127695.1 Synechococcales cyanobacterium PMM_0073 | reverse complement strand
GTAGCAGGGGCAACCGGCCAAACTGGACGCAGGATTGTGGCCGAGCTAGTCAAGCGAGAGATTCCGGTGCGGGCTTTGGTCAGAGATTTGGAGCAGGCGCGTCAGATTTTGCCCGCCGAGGCAGAGTTGGTTGTGGGCGACGTGCTACAGCCTGACAGCCTCAGAGCCGCAATCGGCGATAGCACGGTGCTGATCTCGGCTACGGGTGCGGCTCCTAGCTTTGACCCGACTGGCCCCTACAAGGTGGACTATGAAGGGACTAAAAACCTGGTCGAGCTGGCCAAAGCTAGCGGCATTCAGCAGTTTGTGATGGTTTCATCGCTCTGCGTCTCGCAGTTTTTTCATCCGCTCAATCTGTTCTGGCTGATTTTGGTCTGGAAAAAGCGCGCCGAAGAATATTTGCAGGCTAGCGGCCTCAGCTACACGATTGTGCGCCCAGGCGGACTCAAAAACGAAGATAATGCTGATGTAATTGTGATGTCATCCGCAGATAGCCTGTTTGAGGGTAGCATTCCACGTACCAAGGTGGCCGAGGTTTGCGTCGAAGCGCTGACTGAAACGGCAGCCCGCAACAAAATCGTCGAAATTGTGGCGAAGCCAGATGCAGTCGCTCAGCCGTTTGAAGCGCTATTTGCTAATGTGGCATAGAAAGTTTTTGCAGCAGCAGGGTTAACTGAATCGTGACCGATGCATCTTCCCAACCCGACCCGCCTGAGACTGCGGCTAAACCAACCGAGCTGCCCCCGATTCCAAGCCCTGAAATTACCGAGCTAGCCGCACCCGCTGCATCCGGCTTAATCAAGCCAGTTCTTCAGGTCGCCGCAGCCCTTCTGATTGTGCTGACGGTAGGGCGTTTAATCATGCAGCCCAAACAGCAGCCAACTGATCCAGCTTGGAACGTGACGTTGGCACCGCTGGTCAAGCAGGATGGCGATCCCCATATTCGCGCCCTAATGCGGACTATTTCGGCCTCTGAGTCTAACAGCCATCGCCCCTATTCGCTGCTCTATGGCGGCGAGCATTTCAGCGATCTGAGCCGCCATCCTGATCAGTGCGTCCCCATTGTGGCAGGCCCGAATATCGGCGACTGCACAACTGCCGCAGGCCGCTACCAGTTTATTACCACGACCTGGCTAGAGCAGGCAGATCGCTATTACCCGCAGCCGATCCGGTTCTGGCGATCTCAGCAGTTTAGCTTTGCGCCAGAATTTCAAGATGAGGTAGTCTATCGCTGGCTGAGCGACTCAACGGCTTGGGGCGTAGATTTAGCCGAACTGCTCCGCCAAGATCGGCTGACTGAAGTGCTGCAAATTCTGTCCCCCACCTGGACAAGTCTCGGCTACGGCATTGAGCCAAACAGCATGACCGACCTCCTGCCCGGAATCTATCAGCAGCTACTGAGCGAAGAACTCGCAGCCTCAGGCTAAACCTGATTTTGGCTCTGATTTTGGCTCCGACTCCGGCTCTGACTTCGGCTGATCCAGCAATTTCGCCAGCGGCTTTGCCAATAGTTTTGCTGGCGCAGCTTCCTCAGAACCCAGATCCTCCGCCCTAGCCCCATCCGTTTCCGGCTGCTCCCCATCTAGCTCCGCTGCGGCCAGTTCATCCGTTGCCACAGGCTGACTCACCGGCACCTTCGCAGCAGTCATGGCAAGGCGAGCTGTCTCAGCCCGAGACTCGGCGGTGGCCATCACTTCAGAGAGATTTTCCAGCATTTCGCCAGGGAAATTTTCCAAAACTTTGGTGGAGAGCGACACCCGTTTGCGGATATCATCCACGTCCAGAATCACGGCCTTGAGCGGCTGACCATGCGAAAACAGAGTTTCCAGCGAAGAGACGTAGTTTTTGCTGATTTGATTAATATGCAGCAAGCCCGTCGCGCCCGAAAATTCGACAAATAGCCCAAATGGCTTAATGCTGACAATTTTGCCTGCCACCAGCTGACCAATTTCCAGCTGACCCAAGCTGGCGGCCTGAGTGGCTAGCCGCTGCGAGAGCACCAGCTTTTTGCGCTCTGGGTCAACCTCAATGGGGCTAACGGTCAGCGCCTTGCCCACCAAAGCTTCCAGATTCTCGCGATCCACCAAGTGCGAGCGAGGAATAAAGCCGCGAATCCCTCTGACATCCACCGTGACGCCGCCCCGATTGACGCCGCTGACTCTCACCTGAATGCTCTGGCTCTCTTCTTGCAGCGCCGCCATCTGCTTCCAGCTTTGGCGAATCTGAATTTGGCGCAGCGAGAGTGTCACCTGACCATCGGCATCCTGCTCGCGGATGATCATGAATTCGCGCTCTGCGTCAACCGGCAAATATTCGGCTAGGTTGGCAATTCGGCCTAGCGAGGCTTCTTCCAGCGGCAGAAAAGCCGCCGCCTTGCCGCCAATATCAATATAGATGCCGTCAGATTCGTAGCTCACCACCTTACCCCGAACTACCTGACTCCGCTGAAACTGGTAGTCATGTTGCTCAAGCGCTTTGGCGAAATCATCAGTAGAAAAGGACAACGTCGGCCTCCTCGGCAAAACAAGCTGGCTAAAATTACCCGCATCTGCTGAGCCTGTTTCAATCAGCCAGTCTCAGCAAGCAGGCCGAATAGCCATCATACAAGGTTAGCAGGTCAATCCGCCCTGCTAGATTTCCTCAATATAATCAATTCTTAAAATATCGGGTACGGGCTTCCCCAGTCTGCTGGCTGGAGAGCAAGACTTAGAGCAGGCCAATCGTGAACTTAACCTGCGTCTCTAGGCTGCTCTGGGGCGCGACTTGCAGCAGATCTTCGCCAGTATTGAGGGCGTTGCGCGGGGCGCTCCAGGGTTCTAGACAGTAGAAGTCCTTGCCCTTCACCGCCCAAAATACCAGCGTGCTGTAGTGATTGTCATAGTCGAGCTGGAGGCTGAGCTGGCGCTGGTGATCGACCACGCGGCTGCACTGCGCTGATAAAGGCCGAAACGCTCGGTCGATTTCATCTAGCTCAAAGTCAAAGCCCTGAAACGGCTGAGGGGATGGGCTGCTCTTTTCCTGATATTGGCTAGCCGGAATCTCGACCTGGAGCTGCGATTTGTCAGCCACACAAAAGTAAGGATGCAGCCCGGTTGAGAAGGGCATGGGGCGACTAGAGCGATTGCTATAGCGCTGAGTGATTAGCAGCGACTGCCCTTGCAGGGCGTAGGTGAAGGCCAGCTGAAACTCAAACGGATAGACTTCCAAAGTTTGCGGACTGCTCTCTAACGTCAACGTCAGCGCTGCTTGATCTGGGTCAGAAGCCTCGACTTGCCAAGGCAGATCCCGCGCAAAGCCATGCTGCTTTAGCTGATAAGACTGCCCAGCTTGGCTATAGCGGTTGTCCGGCAGGTTGCCGCAGATGGGGAATAAGATGGGGATGCCACCGCGCACCGACAGGTCAGGATGGGTGAAGCGTTCGCGGTCAAGATAGAGCATTTCCTGGTCTTGCACCTGCCAGCTGGTGACGATGCCGCCGCGCTCTGGCACGACCTCTAGCCGCGCCTCAGAATTCGTCAAAATGTAGGTTTTATATTGGCGCTGCTCGGCTGTCATTGCGGGCATCTTGGTCTTTCCTCACGCAGAGTTGGCTGCGCTCATTGTAATACGCTAGATCTCGCGACTCCTGTCTTGCAGCGCCGATCTTGGTCAAGTTAGGGGGTAGAAGAAGGCTGGGCTGGGCTGGCCTCTGGGCTGGCCTCTGAACTGGCCTCTGGAGACGGATAGTGAATAAACGGATCCGTTGGCATCTCAGAGTCAGGCGCAGCGGGCAGCGTCAGGCGCACCTGTGAATTGAGCCGAGCTAGAGAGCGCAGCGGCTGTTCAAATAGGCTAGAAGCCTGCTGCACATATTGCAGAATTCTGGCGGCTGTTTCGCCTTCAGCCAGCTGGGCTTGGCCGCGCTTCACTTGCAGCGGCAAAAAATCAAGCTGCATGATGTGATCTTCAAGCGTGACCTTCAGCGCCGCCGCCTCATAGTTGCCAACCGGCTGTTCGCTATATTCGTCAATTCTGTCTCCCAATGAGTAAACAATGGCGCGCCCGTTGTAGATCTCGCCGCCCTGAGTTGCGGTCGGATGATAGCCCACGACTAGATCTGCGCCATAGTCAACGGCAGCATGAGCCAGATTCACCTGCCAGTCTTCTGGATAGGCTCTCAGCTCACGGTTCCAGTTGACGCTGACCACGACCCAATCGACCTGATCGCGAATCGCCTCAATATCTGCTTGCATCTGTCGGTTGACGCTAACATTCACGCCTGCCGTCATGCCGCTGGCTGCTCTGGGCGAAGAGTCAGCGTAGCCCAAGTAGGCAATCCGCTTGCCCTTGACCTCAAAAATCTGCGGACGACGCGCCTCTGGCAGGTTTTGACCCACTCCCACCGCATGGATATTGCCCTGCTTCAGCAGGTTAACCGTCTGGGTCAGCTGGGTAGAACCCTCTGGCATGGCGGCACTATTCGCCCAGCTGACCAAATTAACCCGATTGGCAACCAGCTCTTGGGGGGTGAGAAAGCTCTGAGTTTCGCTGGCAACCGCAGGCGTGATTCCCTCCTCTGGCGCTGGTTCTTCACGGGCTTCGTCAGCGATAAAGTCCATTTTTTCGGCTTCATGGTCGCCATCGCCTGCTGATGTTTTGGCTGCCTCTGCATTGGCAGGCAGGCCGCTGAGCTGGAGATCTGCTGAATCTGCCGCATCTGCCGCATCTGTAGTCTGAGAGGAATTAGCTGGATCGGCGACTGAATCTGGCGAGTTGGCGGCAGGATCAGCCGCATCTGGGGTGGCTGTCACCACGGGATGATTTAAATTCGTAATCAGCATGTCGGCCTGTCGATAGGCTTCGACGGTTGTGACTAGAGGAGTTTCTGGATTGACCTGCCCCGGCAGTCGCTGGCTGACAGGCAAGCGGGTCAGCAGATTGCTGTTGCTAAAAATTAAGCTAATGTTCGGATCATCTGGGTTTAAGACCGGCTGCTGAATGATTGGCAGCCGCTCGGAGGCAGTCTGCACCGAGCCGGAGGGTATAGCGCTGCGAAAAGCACCTGTGATCGTCGCCTTAGATCGCTGAAAAGCGGCTGGATTGACATAGTAGCCCGCTAGCTCAAAGCTACAGCCAATCAGGAAAGCGGTGACAGCAGCGCCACTCAAAGCCAAAGCGCGACCAGCTGGCTTTTGTGCCACAAACCAGCGGATCGAGTGATCGGCAGCTGATACCGAGCCGAGTTTGAGCGCCTGCATCTGGCTATGAAGCTGGTACTGAAGATTGCCCACAGAAATCTTGCGGCCAGCCAAAATACCGAGTTTGCCGGGAGCAGCGGCTGGGCGAGCCGTTTTTTTGGCTGTTTTTTTGGCTGATCTTTTGGCTGATTTTGGAGCAGGCGGGGCAACAGCGGCAATATCCACGAGCGGCAGGTCAGCATCAGATGGAGCAACCACAGTCGGCGCAGGTTTGGCAGAGGCTGATTTTGTAGAGGCTGATTTTGCAGAGGCAGCGCCGGATGGTGAAGCGAGCGGCAGTGAAGCTGCCATTACTCTTTCAGGCTGCGCTGTCTGAACAAGCTGAGCCGTCTGAACAGGCTGCGCTGTCTGAACAAGCTGAGCAACCTGTACCCGCCGCGCCGAAGGCGGAATGATTCGGGCGGTCTTCTCCCAAAGCGGTTCTGCGGCTCCCACCTGCTGTGCTGTAACCCGAATTTGCTGAATCGCCTCTGAATCAAGCTGAGAGAGGCGCTGGCAGATATAGCGCACCAGCTTGTCGCAGTTGGGCGGTTGGCGGCTGACAATTTGAATCGCCAAACAGCCCGACGGCTCTGCCGTAATTTGGGCACAGACGCCCTGAGGCACCAAATCGCGGTTTAGCCAGAAGGTAATGGCACGCGAATTGCCAGCCTGCGCCAGTTTGATTACAGAAGCTTGCCATGAACTGTCCAGATTTGCCATCAATTTCGACTCCTCTCACTTCAGCCTTATCTAAGGCTATTTTTCTCCGCCAACAAATTTAGTCAAAGATAGCTCAAGCTCAATCTTTTGGCACTGCTTGCGCCAAAAATTGACTAGATTCTGGACTCAATGCTGATTAGATACCAAGCCCAGCAGTCTCAACAGTGAATTCCAAGGAACATGTATCGGTGCATGACCAGTGACAATACTCACCTGAGCAGTGATTCTAGATCACATCGCCCGATCGATCTCAATCAATCTGACGACCGATCTAATCGACAACAATTGGAGGGCAGATCCAAGCTATTTAGGGTGCAGAATATGGCAATTTCTATGATCCATCGTCTAGTGCAGTCGGCCTTTGAAACAGGCTGTCTTAGCGTCGAGTCAGAGGGCTTGATTCGGCAGGTGATAGCCATTCGCAGCTATCAATCTACTGATCTATCAACCTTGGATCAGCTGCATCAGGCCGTCCGGGCGGGACGGATCAAGCGCGAGGCGGGTGAGACGCTCAGCCTGTTCACAATGCCGCAGGGCTAGACGGCTCTTGGATCAAGCCAGCAGGATGATCAGGAGACAGAGCGATAGACTAAACTCAATTGCTATAAGTTCTTCAAGATATCTATGGCTCCAGATCCCACCTTTTCAGACGATTTAGCTTCTAGCCAGACTGCGGCTGACGCAACGAGCCGCAATGGATCTAGAGATTTATCGGATAGAGATTCTGATAAAGATTCTGACAAAGATAGAGATTTTGAGACTCCGCTCCAGCCGAGCCGAGATTTTGCCGCAGCGGTTGTGCAGCCCAGCTTTGCTAAGCGCCCAGCCCAGCCGCCGCTCGAACTGCTGATTTGGCTGGCGCTAGCGCTGATGGTGGTTGGGCTGAGCCTGGGCTACTTTTGGCTGACTCTTGCCAGCGCCGGACTGGCGCTACTGCTCTCGTTTCGCATCCTCTGGCAGCTGTTTTGGACAATCTTTACTCAGCTAATTTCCCCGCAGGAGCGGCTGATCTTGACCGGATTTGCAGGGCTGCTGGTGGCCGGGTTTGGCCTGATCCAGCTCAGCGGCTGGGGACGTGGCTTTGCCGGCTGGTACAACAGCCTCAACTGGGATGCAATTGGGGCAACGGGCGAGGTGTTTGGGGCAATCGGTCAAATCCTAATCGCCATTCTGGCCGTCTATGTGGCTTGGCGGCAGTATGTGATTTCTAAAGATCTGACCATTCAGCAGAACATGATCACGCAGCAGCAGACCATCGACTCTTACTTCCAGGGCATTTCCGATCTGGTGCTGGATGAAGAGGGCCTGCTGGAAGACTGGCCGCAAGAGCGCGCCATTGCCGAAGGCCGAACGGCAGCGATCCTCAGCAGCATTGATGCAGGCGGCAAGGCCAAGGTGCTGCGGTTTCTGTCGCGCTCGCGGCTGCTGTCTCCACTCCAGCGCGATCGACGGCTGGGGCGGGCGATGCTAGACGGCAAGGGTGGCTATGCCGAAGATCGCGACTATGGCGTACGGGTAATCGATTTGGGCGT
>CASBQH010000361.1 GCA_949127695.1 Synechococcales cyanobacterium PMM_0073 | reverse complement strand
TGCTGCCGCTGACGCTGGTGGCGGTTGTAATCAGTCTATTTCTGATGCTGGTGGCTCGACCCATTAGCGTGTTGCTCAGCCTCTGCTGGACTGATTTGCCCATGCGCGAAAAGCTGTTTATCTCTTGGGTGGGGCTGCGCGGCTCGGTGCCAATTGTGCTGGCTACTTTTCCGCTGGCGGTGGGCATGACGCAGGCTGGAGAGATTTTCCGAGTGGTTGGCCTGATTGTGATCATGTCGGTGCTGGTTCAGGGTTTTTCGCTAGCTCCGCTGGCGCGGCGACTGGGTTTGGCGGTGGAAGAACCTGCTGTGAGTTAGCGGTAAGTTAGCGGTAAACTGTGTGAGATATCACCCCTTCTATTGGCCAACTATGCTGAATTTGACCCATCGCCTCAGTGCTGCTGCTCCTGTCGATCTGACGCTGGCGCTGACTGCTGAAGATCGCAGCCGTTCGCGTCATTACTTTGAAACCGAATCAGGGCAGGGGGTGTACCTGCGTCTGCCCAGAGGTACGGTGTTGCATCACGGTGATCTGCTGCAATCTGAAGAGGGTGCGACGGTGGTACAGGTAGTGGCCAAGCCCGAACCCGTGATGATTGTGACCGCCAAAACGCCGCTGCTGCTGCTGCGAGCGGTCTATCATTTGGGCAATCGGCATGTGCCGCTAGAGGTGACAGCGGATCATCTGCAATTTTTGCCGGATAGCGTGCTAAAAGCAATGCTAGAGCAGATGGATCTGCAAGTGAGCGAAGCAATATTGCCTTTCGAGCCAGAAGCTGGAGCCTATCTGCGGCAGCAGAACCATAGCCATCAGCAGAACCATAGTCACCAGCAGAACCATAGTCATCAGCATTCACATCACGCATGAATTCACCGCAATCTTTACTTGCTTTACTCCAACTCGTTAGTCCCACTTTACCCGTCGGAGCCTACAGCTATTCTGAAGGCATTGAAACTCTGGTGCAAAGCGAGCAGATCCAAGATGCAATCACCCTGGAGCAGTGGCTGACGCATGAGCTAAGCTACGGCGCGATTCGCGTTGAGGCAGCCGTGCTGGCAAGAGTTTACCGAGCCGCAGCTGATGCAGATCTAGCGCAGATTAATTCCTGGAATCAGTGGCTTTCTGCCCTGCGTGAAGCTGCCGAAATCCGCGAGCAGAGCTGGCAGATGGGCTGGTCGCTCTCACGACTCTTGCAGGAACTCCAGCCTGAAAACGAGTTGCTCAAAGGCTGCGATCCCTGCAATTTTGCCACGGCGTTTGCGGTGGCGGCAGTGGGCTGGCAGCTTGATCTATCCCTCACCACATTGGGCTATCTGCAAAGCTGGGTAGCCAATCTGGTGAATGCTGGACTGCGGTTGATTCCGCTGGGCCAAACTCAAGGACAGCGCATTTTGCTCAATCTCCAGCCGCAGCTACAGCAGACTAGCAGCCTTGTTTTGCAGCTCACCGACGCAGAGTTAGAATGCTGTAGCTGGGGGGCGTCACTGGCCAGTATGCAACATGAAACGCTCTACTCGCGCCTATTTAGAAGCTAGCGGCTGTTGTAACTTTAAGGTTGTAACTTTAAGACAGTGCGATTTGCATCCCCATCATATTGGGGCGCTGAATGCGGATTAAAGAATGCCGACCATAGCATCCCAAACCCTGCATTCAGCGCCCTGGATTGGAGCTTGTAGCCTCCACTGAAAGGCATAGAGCCTAAGCGTTGCAGCCGCAGCCAGTATGGCCACAGCCTTCACCGGCGGGATGCCCTTTTGCACAGGCTTCGCCGCAGTAGGGTTTGCCATCTTTCATGATGGCATCCGTTAGCGAAACCACACAGAGGCAAGACTCACAGGCGCATTTCATTTGAGTAACAGTAGACATGGGATGACTCCTTCTAAGCTTTGCTGACAACATAACATATGAACAGTGGTTCATGTATTAGATTGCAGAAATTTTTGCTCATGTCCTTGGGATGGTGATCAGCTAGACTGTTGCCCGAAAGTGCGGCAAAATAGCTGCGCCCAAAAACATCGTCACCTGAACCACGACGATGCTAGGCCCAGAAGGCAGGTTAAACACCGCCGACAGCAGCATCCCAAAAACTGCGCTCAGCGCCCCCAGCGCCGCCGACAGCAGCAGGTGATGCGTGAACTTTTGGCAGAGCAGCTGCGAAGCACAGGCCGGAATTACTACAAACGCACTGACCAGCAGCACGCCAATTGCTTTAATCGAAACCGCCACCACCAGCGACAGCAGCACAATAAAGGCCGAGCGCTGCGCCGATACCGCCACCCCGCGCGCCTTGGCCATCGGCTCATTTAGCGTCAGCAGCATTTGGGTGCGGAGCGTCAGGCCAATAAACAGAATGCAGCCCAGCAGCAGCAGTCCGCTCAGCCAGAGGTCAATTTCGCGAACGGCCAGAATATCGCCAAACAGTAGGTTGTTGAGACCGCCTTTATACTGTCCCACGAAGCTCAGCGTAATCACCGCCAGCGCCAGCGACGAAGAGTAAATGATATTCAGCAGCGCATCCGTCCAGAGCTGCGTTTTCTCTAGCAGATAGGTGACGCCCAGCCCAAACAGCACTGCAAAGGGCAGGACAACCAGCGCCGGGTTGAGTCCCAGCAGCACGGCCAAGCTAATGCCCAGCAGCGCCGAATGCCCCAGCGCATCGCTAAAAAAAGAGAGCTGCCGCAGGATGGTAAAGCTACCCAAAAGTCCACCCATCAGCCCGGTCAAAATGCCGCCCAGCAAAGCCCGCTGCATAAAGGGAAACTGAAATAGATCTATGACCCGCGCCAGGGTTGCCGTTAATTCTGTGCTAATCGACATATTGCTATCGCTAGTGTTCTGAATGCTGATGCCGATAGTGCGCGAACTCGGAGCCATAGGCCGTAGTCAGGCTCTCCAGCGACAGCGCGACTTCTGGAATGCCCTGGCAGAGCAAGCGTCGATTCAGGCATACCACCCGATCACAGTTGCGCCGCACCATTTCCAAATCATGCGAAACCTGCAAAATTGCCCAGCCCTGCTCTTGTTTTAAATCGCTCAGCAGCTGGTAAAAGTCAGACTCGCTGCGAACATCTAGCCCTGCGGGGGCTTCGTCGAGAATCAGCAGCCGACGCGGGCGCACCAGACAGTAGGCCAACAGCACCCGCTTGGTTTCGCCGCCCGACAGCCCGCCCACGGACTGATCAATCAGCGAGATGGCATCGACTTGAGCCAGCGCCTGCCGAATCGCCCGCCCGCGCGCTCGCCTGCCCGCCCAGGGCAGTTGCAGACCCAGCTGATCCCAGCCCAAGCCGACCAGTTCGGCCACCGTCATCGGAATGCGGCGATCAAATGAAAAGCTCTGCGGCAGGTAGGCGATCTGCTGGCGGACAGCGGGCGGCAGCTTCCCCGCTCGGCTCAAGGACGCTCCCAAGACGGCAACATGCCCCGATTGGCAGGGTAGAATGCCCAAGATCGCCTGAATCAACGTGCTTTTACCCGCGCCATTCGGGCCGACAATTGCCAGATCGGTGCCTGCCTCTAGCGAGAAAGAAACCTCCTGTACTGCCTCGTAAGCTCCACGATGGACGCTCAATCGCTCTACTGCCAATACCGTTTCGCGCAATCGAGTCCTCCAAAATTTCGGTTGGTCAGCAGCATAGAGCTAGATGTTAGAACTTTCCAGAATTTACCAGATGGTTAAAGCTATCCGCCAAAGGCAGACTGCAAATTTTTCAGATTCTGGCGCATCAGCGTGAAATAGTAGTCAGGCTGCAAGGCTTCAGTGCCGCCTGTCTCGCCCGGATCAAAAATACTGATCTGTACGCCCGCATCTTTAGCTAGCGCTGCAAAAGCATCTTCGCCCGCCTGTGGCTCATTCAAAATAGTTTTGAGATTGGTAGCTTGCACTGTGTCCAGAATCCGCTTCACATCTGCTGGGGCTGGATTCTCTTCGGGAACCTCAACCAGGAATTCAGCTTTTAGATCATAGCTCTGGGCGAAATAGGGGGCAAAATCGTGAAACGCCACAAAAGTCTTGCCAGCATAGGGCTGAAGCGCTGTGGAAATTTCGCTATCCAAGCTTCGCAGTTCTTCGATGTAGGCCGCAGCGTTAGCGGTGTAAACCGCCTCACCGGGCGGATCGGCGGCAATCAGCCCATCGCGGATGTTTTCGACCTGCTGAACTGCCCGCTTTGGATCAAGCCAGATATGCGGATTGAACTCGCCGTGATCATGTCCAGCTTCGGCCTTTTCACCCTCGGCGTGATCATGATCATGCCCCTCAATTTCTTCAGTAGTAATCGTGGCAATTCCCTCGCTGGAATCAATCACTTTCAAATTTGGACTACTGGCGTTTTTAACTAGATCTGCTAAAAATTCTTCTAGCTCAAGCCCGTTCTGCACCAGCAAATCGGCTTGAGCCAGCTTCTGAGCATCTTCTGGCTTGGCCTGGTAGTCATGGGGGCCAACGTTGGTGGGCAGGAGTTGAGTCACCTCTGCCCGATCGCCTGCTACGGCTTTAGTAAATTGTGTCATCGGCAAAAACGTCGTCACGACCTTCAGCTGATCCTCTGTCGGAGCAGTGCCAGCCGAATCGGCTTGGGGAGACTCAGCGCCAGACCCAGTGCCAGCCGAATTTGAAGTTGGCGCACAGCTGCCTAAGCCAATTGCCATCGCGGCAACCAGGGCAATTGAGCCGGAGTGAGCAGACTGCCGAGCGAGCTTGAGCAATCCAACGGTTGGCGTAAAACGATTCATTTTCAGGCATTCCTTACAGCGAGCTAGAGTAATTTAGCCAGTAGAGCAGCGTTCTTTCTAAAGTCAACCAAAGCTAAAGATACAATGAGAATCATTATCAGTCAATTTATCATACTGCAACGCCGCAGATTCTGACGACTACTCCCATCAAGCTCGCATCTGCCTCTCCAGCGGGCTGTTTTTGGGGCGATGCTATTTCGTAAAGGACGGAGAAAAGTCATAAAAGTCGAGCCTGAAGATCGAACTTCGCAGCAGCGCATGAGCAGATAGAGAGATTTTCAAGAGATTTTTAGAATCAAGGCACAGCACTGCTGTCAATCACTCTGCCGCCTGAGACAAATTGTGCTGAAAATCTGAGTGGTCAGAAAGAGCCGCTCTGGGGTAAAATTGGCGATAGCATAAGGTGAAGCGCCAGTTGGCAGAGTTGGGTTTCACGTTAAGATACGGGATGTGGCGCAGCTTGGTAGCGCACTTCGTTCGGGACGAAGGGGCCGCAGGTTCGAATCCTGTCATCCCGATTTGTGTCTGTCGAATAATGTTGAATAACACTTTATTTGTCGTCGTTCACAAATTAGTGTCGTTTATCTCAGATTACTGTCGTCTTCACGCTTTACTGTCGCCACTTGACTGTTACCAGCTGTTGCATTTTCAATCGTTGACAAATTAGTGTTGCGCTTGATGTCGTTGCACGAAGCAAGCCAAGCCCTGATAGCCTCGATATCCAATCAAGTCCAACGGAGAGGGGGGGATTCGAACCCCCGTTGAGTTACCCCAAACCTGATTTCGAGTCAAGCGCATTCAACCACTCTGCCACCTCTCCGTCAGCAATTCTACCATTTTGACCACCGGATCGGGTAGTCTAGCTGGCATCAACAAACTGGACTGCCGAACTGTCGCCGAGCTGAACCGCTCCCTGCTGCAACATTTGCAGCGTTACCTGATGCTGTTGTAGCCACCGCTCAGTGGCCGGATCAACGGTCTGGCCAAAGGCAATTGCCAGCTTGGGGTGCAGGTGCTCTAGCAGCTGAGGCGACAGCGCTTGACCCGACCAGCCGATGCCATCTACAGGCTTGAGCTGTCGGATTAAATCAGCCTCCTGTTGGAGCGACAGCGCTTGCTCAAACCATAGCCATGATTGTTCGCCAAACTGCATTAGCAAAATATTGAGGCGGCTGTGAATTATTGCAACTGAGGCCGAACCGATCTGGACTTGCTGACCGAGTGACAGCGCCATAGCTGTCCCCTGATTTGCTTTGACCTGCGCTTGCAGCAGCTGGTAATCCTGATTTGCTTTTGGATCAGCAAAGTCAGTGCTGCTGTAAAAAAACTGAGGCCGCTTTGTCGCAAAGATCTGGTTCAAGCCCTCTAGTTCAGAGACTTTGAGCCAAGGTGCAATCATCCAATTAATTTGGTTAATCCCCTGCTTTTGCAAAAACGGTAGCACCGTAAATTCGGCATCTTTGGCACTGCCGCCATGAACTAAACCCACCGTTCCCCGATCTTGCACCACTAATACCGGAGGCTGGGTTGCCAATACCGTCACCTGTGAGAGGTTAGTCGCACTGTAGGCAATTGGAGCAGCCACCAGCACTGTCCCTGCCATCAGCGCCAGCCACCAGTAGCGATGTAGCTTTGACCAGCGCCAAACCCAGATAATTAGGCCATAGAGCAATACTACGATTGCCGGATGAATGATGCCGACTGCTACAGTAGCGCCCGGTAGCAGGCTACCCAGTTCAGCAATTTTGAGAAACCCGTGAGTTGGAAAATAGAGCGTCCAAGCCAGCAAACTGCCCAGATCTGGATAGATCAGAGCTGCCGCCGCGCTGATCATGCCGCCTATGCTAATTAGCCCAATCAGTGGACTGACGAGAACATTAATCAGAATGCTGTAAGGAGCAACTGCCCCAAACACAGCTAGCATCAGCGGCAGCGTCCAGAGGTATGCGGCGATTGGAACTGCAAACATGGGCACGAGATTGCTGGGCATCCAGTCGAGCCATTTAGAGATGACTGGTACTGTCACCAGTAAACCTAATGTGGCGAGAAAGCTGAGGAGAAAGCCGAGATTGAATACCCAGAGCGGATTGTAAATCAACAGCAAGACTGCCGCCAGCAGCAGCGAACCCAGCGGCTTTACCTTGCGATTGGCCGTCAGCGCAAACAGCGCCACAAAGCCCATAATCCCAGCTCGCAGCACCGAAGGCTCAATCCCCGTCAGGCCAATATAGAGCAGCAAAACGCCGCAGCCCAGGCCAAACCGTAGACGGCTTGACAGGCGTTGCGTCAGAGCCAAAACGACGCCCACCAGCAGCGTCACCTGGGTTCCAGAAGCGGCCAAGGCATGTGCCAGCCCCGTTTGCTTAAACTGATCTTGAATGTCATAGGGAACATCAACTGCTGCTTTCCCCATTACCATTGCGCTGACTAACGCGCCCTCTGGATTGCCCAGTCCCCGTTCCTGCACCTGCGTAATCCGCTGCCGCATTGACCAGAGCAGCGGCGGCGCAGGCTTTTGGTCGGTGGGGTAGGCCAAGGCTTTGCCGTTCAGTCCGGCAAAAATGCCCTGCTGCGCCAGATATTTTTTAAAGTCGAAGCCGCCCGGATTGGCCGCAGGTTTGGGCGCATAAAGCTGGCCTGTCACCGTTACGCTCAGCCCTGGATAGAGCTGCTCGCCTGAAGTGGGCGGGATTGTCACGTAGAGCTGACCTGTGACAGACTGGGGCGGCAGCAGCCCAGCCTGATCGCGGACTTGCTCAGCCTCCAGCTCAAACTGGAGCTTGCCGCTGCGGGTTAACCGAGGCGAAGAAACCACCTGCCCTTTCACCTCAACCACTTTGACCTCCGCTTTGGCAAAGGCCGCAGGCGGACAGGGCGCTGCGGCTTCCGTCCAGACTGCATGGCAAATATCTGAGGCGCTGGGCTGCGGCAGGCGGACTTGAAAATAGAGGCCAGCTAGACAGCCCACCAGTCCGGCCACCAGCCAAACCCAGCCGGGAACTCCGCGCCAGAATCGGCGGCTCACCCCAGCGGCAACCACGCCCAGCAGCAGGCTGACGGCTAACCCCAGCGGCAGGCCAGCCACCTGACCGGGCAGGCCAGTCAGCAGTAGCCCCAAAATATAGGCCAAACAAAAAATGGCCAGACTATTGGCTAAACGATTGTCGATCATGACAGCACCCTGAACTTGCGTGGAGTCTGCTGCTGTGACTCGCAGCCTTCAGGGCGCTATGCTGTCGGTCTCAAATTGACAAGCCCAGCTTCAGCCCAAACAGCGCATGTAAAAACAGCAGACAGAGCGCTGTACTGCCTAAATAAGCATGGACAGTCCGCAGCGCCAGCTTAGCTTTCCCAAACTTGGCGGCTGCCAGCAGGGCATTTACACTGAGCAACAAAACGGCTGCTGTGCCGGTCCAGAAATGCGGGCTGCTCAGAATCGGCTGCTGCTGCATTACCAGCGACAGCAAGCCGCCCGTATAGCCCAGCAGAATAAACAAATACATCAACGGCGCAATTTTCTGGTGGTCGCCCCAGCTTTTGATGGCCTCGGTTCCACCCAGCGCTCGCCCCCGCCAGCCGGTGAGACCCACTACGCTGCCCATCACC
>CASBQH010000360.1 GCA_949127695.1 Synechococcales cyanobacterium PMM_0073 | reverse complement strand
TGACCGTAGATCTGTTCGGCTTCGGTTAACGGCGTTTTGGAGCCGACATTTTCGGCAGTCCGAAACCGGGGATTGTCGGTCAAAATGCCCTGAATCACGTCGCTGTCGCTCAGCGTCTGGCCGCTCAAATAGAGAATGTAGTACTGCACCTCGCCCGCCTGACGCACCGCAACTGCGTCAAAGTCCACAATAAAAGGCGACTTCACGGCCAGTTCAGCATCTGCGCTCAGCCGTCGCTTTAGCTCGCCAAAGGTGATGCCAAGCCGAGCTGCGCCGATCCCCTCAGCCGAGATCAGATTGCGCTCTGGCTCAGGACTCACCGCTGGGGATGGGGTAGGGCTAGGGCTGGGATCACTGGGCGAAGCCGCACTGCTGGTCGCAGGTGCAGAGGCCGCAGGACTGGGCGGGCTAGACTCACGGTTGCAGGCGGACAGCGCCAGCGCTAGCAGAACGCCAGAAATTGCGACAGAAAGGTTTGCAGAAAAGTTCATGCGGGTGACGGTCAACGGCAGAGAGCAGGCTGAGCGACGTAGCATCACTCAGCCCCTCTAACTTAGCGGCTTGAGTAGCGCTGTGACCACCCCAAGGCTGGTTTAGCCAGAGTGACAGCATTACTCGCAGTGGGAAATCAGTGAGGATTCAGTGTAGATCAGTGGGGATCAGGCTCTCGTCAGCCTTTAGCAAAAAGAGCGAATATCCTCACCGCATTCGTCGGCCAAGTAGCAGAGGGCTCGAAACCGCAGCATCACCAGCTCTTCGTAGAAAGGGTTGAGCTTGCAGAGCGGTGGAATATGCGCCAGCGTGCGGCCTAGCAGCTTGATATCGCGCTCGAAGGGGCATTGAGCCGGAATCAGTTTGGCAATCCGGCGTGCTGTCTTTGGGTTGCGGATATTAAACCCATCTAGCCAGCGGCGGATTGAGCGAAGCGGGCTGTAGGGGGGAACGAGCGCAAGCAGAGGCTTGGAATGGGATTGGGATGAGCTGGATGGAGTGGAGTGGGGTGGAGTGGAGCTAGATTGGGGTGAATCAAGCTGAAGTGAACGGAGCGTTGATGAACTATCCATACTTTCGCGTTCTAGTGGTTTGAAGCGAGCAGCCGCAGCTGGGCGACCGCTGAAAATTTACGAACCTATCTGTATCACGAACCTATCCGTGTTCAGCATAGGCAAGGGATCATCAGAACTTGTTAAAGGAAGTAAAAATCCTGGGTTGAATTCACGAAAAAGCTGTGAAGTCTTCAGAAGTTTTTAAAACAGCTGGCGCTTCGGGCTGAGGGCTTTTGAGGTTTAGTTCAGTGGCCAATGCGCCTGTTGAGAATTTATAGCTCTCCAGAGTTTATAGCGGTCAACAGACTGTAAATGTTCAGATCTAACTATTTGAATTCTAGTGAATTCTAGCTTTGACCGATTTGACTGAGTGAACCTGACTGGGTAAGCCTGACTGGGTGAGCTAAGGTGAATCGGACTGTGGGGGCAAATCGGCAGGCAAATGCTGCCGTCGTAAGTATACCTCAAGCGCTTGGGCAACGTCTCCTCTCGTCATCGGATCGAGGGGGGCAATGGTTTGGTTCGGCTTGAGATTCACAAAGCCTTCATAGAGCGCGGTGGCCAGGGATTTTCTCGCCCAGCTAGGAATCTTCGGCGCATCGCTGTAGGGCTGCAAAATCTGGGTGATTGTGGCATCAGGAAATTGAAAGACGCCATAAGCCTGAGCAATAATTGAGAAGGCTTCGGCACGGGTGACGCGCTGCTCTGGGAAAAAGCGCCCCGCCCGATAGCCAGACATAATATTCTGGCGTAAGACAGTCTGGATATCGGCATAGGCCCAGTGAGAGGACGGCAGATCTTGTAAGGGCAGCGCTTGGATCGGCTGATTGGTAGACGGCTGACGCTGGTCTAGCTGAAAGGCTTTGACCAAAATATGCGCTAGCTCGGCGCGACTCAAGGCACGTTCTGCCCGAAAATTGCCGTCGGAATCAGGACTCATCCAGCCTGCGGCAATCACCTCAGCAATCGCCTGATCTTCTGTCAAATGGGCGGCTGGACTGGTATCTGGACTGGCGGCTGGACTGGCGGCTGGACTGGCTGCCGGATTGGGCAACTGATTAATTAATCGACTAGAAACCAGCGCCGAATTGGGAACCTGCTGCTGGGCGACGGCGCTGAGGCTCGTCAGCAGCAGCGTCAGGGACAGGGCACTCAAAAACCGTTCTTTCTTCATCTGCATCACTCCTGTTAGCTGGCACACCTGCATCTAAAAACGATTCAGACTTTTGGGTCTATTTGATCTACGCTCCATGACTGCCCAAGACTGAAAGACCACAGGATTTGTTCATCCTGAAGCAAAAATTTCAGGATCACTGTGATCCCTACCCGTCTTAATCCCTGATCCCCGATTAGGTTGGCTCATCTGGTGAGATGAATAATCTGATCTAGACAGAACTCCTGCACCAGCTGTTCTAGGCGGGTGGCTAGCTCTGGATGCTCAGCCGCAATTTGCTGGATCAGCTGGAGCAGCAGCTCTTCGTCGGCAATTTGAGCGGCCTGGTGGATCTGCGTGATCCAGGTTGGGGGCAAGGCGGCGAGGGCATTGACTAGCTCAGCCTCAGAGATAGTGGGGTTGGGGGGCGAAATTAGCTCTGGTTCGATCCGGTAATCATACTGCAAGCCCAAATATCTCGCCATTTTCTCAAATAGCAGCTCTGCCGCAACGGGCTTACGGACAAAATCATCACAGCCAGAGTTTAAGATCGCCAGCCGCTCTTCCTCAAAGACGCTGGCGGTGAGGGCGATGATGATTGGAGCGGTGGGGGCATCTGCGGCCAAGCGGCGGATCTGGCGCGTCGCCTCATAGCCATCCATTACGGACATCCGAATATCCATCCAAATCAGCTGCGGCGACCAGTCTTGATAAAGCTGCACAGCCTCTTGGCCGTTCTGGGCAACTTTGACCTCAAAGCCCACGCTTTGCAGCAGCCGCACCAGCAGTTCTTGGCCAGCCCAGTTGTCTTCTACAATCAAAATCCGGGAGCTGGGCTGACCCGGCTTGAGCCGCAGCACCTGCCGCTGACTGCTCAAACTGGGCGCAATTGCTTTGACCACCTGCACCGGTAGGTCAAACCGAAACTGACTGCCTTCGCCCAGCTGGCTCTCTACGGTGAGCGTTCCGCCCATCAGCTGCACAAACTCATGGCTAATCGGCAACCCTAGCCCCGTGCCTTCTTGTGACTTTAGCCCGGTTGCTGTCTGCACAAAGGGTTCAAACAGCAGATCAAACTCGGCGGCGGCAATGCCGGAGCCGGTATCTGTGACGGTAAACCAGAGGGTCAAGCTGAGATCCTGATCCTTTAACGAGTCTGCGGGCGGCTGGCAGTCAACCTGAAGCGTCACCTGCCCCAGTTCCGTAAATTTAATCGCGTTGCTGAGCAAATTGGTCAGCACCTGCCTGAGCTTGCTTTCGTCTGTATAGATAAATTGAGGCAGCTCTGGGGCTTGATCCACCTGCAACTTTAAGCTTTTGGCGCTGGCTTTGAGCCGGAACATTTCGGCGATGTGGTGAATCAGCTGGGGCAGATCAAACGCGGTTGGGTTTGACGTAGCTCGTCCGGCTTCAATTTTGGATAGCTCTAAAATATCGTTGATCTGCGTGAGCAAATCTGCGCCGTTGCGGTTGATGATGCCGAGCTGCTGCTGCTGCTCAATCGCCAACGACTGATCGCGAGCCATCAGCTGGCTAAAGCCCAAAATGGCGTTGAGCGGCGTGCGGAGTTCATGGCTCATGTTGGCCAAAAATAAGCTCTTGGCACGGTTGGCAGACTCAGCGGCATCTTTGGCTCGAACCAGCTCTGCTTCTAGCTGCTTGCGATCGGTAATGAGAATGGTTGAGGTAATGACGCGGTGAATGTTGCCACTGGGCTCGACAATCGGCGTCATTCGCGTCAGCCACCAGACTTCTTCGCCCTTCATTTGGCTACTCTCTTCAAATTGAATTGATTCTCCAGTGCTGAAGCATTGCCGATAGCGGGCTTGGTTGGCCGCAATACTCTCTGCCGATTGAAACGCTCCAAATTCGCTTAGCTTTTTGCCCAGGATCAGGCTACGCGGAATGCCAAACAGCGTTTCGCAGGCAGAATTGACATCTACATGCACAAAGTCGCCGTCGGCTGTGGGTTCTACCACAAAAATGATCACGCCAACGCCGTCATAGATCGTTCGCAAAAACGCCTCGCGCTCTTGCAGCTGAGCTTCTAGCTGCTTGCGCTCAGTAATATCCATCACGAAGCCATTCCAGATAATTCTGCCGTTGGCTTCACGCACGGGCACCGATTCACCTGCTAGCCATTTCAGCCGACCACTAGGCGTAATAATCTGATATTCAGCGCTCCAAGGCGTCAGCGTTTCGGCAGAATGCTGGATAGAGCTGAATATATTCTCGATATGTTGCGGTACGACCATCTGGAAAGCTAAACTTGCCTCGCTGAGCAGGGCAGCAGCAGACAGCTCATAGATCACTTCGGCTCCTTGGCTCACAAAGCTAAAGCCTTGCTGCCCACCTGGCTCCAAATAATATTGATAGACCATTCCCGGCACAGCATCAGTAACTGTTCGCAGCTTCAGTTCGCTAACCTGAAGCGCTTCGGTCGCTAGCCGACGCTCGGTAATGTCGCGGCCAACGCCCTGAATCTCTAGCAGGTTGTGGTTAGCGTCATAAATCGCCCGATCAGTCCACTGCTGCCAGCGCACCGAGCCGTCGGGTCGCGTCACTGGATGCTCGCTGGTCACTACGCGATGATCGGGGCTGAAGCTGGCGATGGCTTGCTGAACCGCCTGCCAGTTTTCAGTTGGGATCAGCGCCTCAAAAGTATGCCCAATTAGCTCCTGGCGCGATTTGCCAAAGTAGCGGCAGTAGGCATCATTTACAAAGGTAATGGTGCCATCTGGCAAAAACCGACAGATTAAGTCAGTCTGCTGCTCGACAATTTCCCAGTAGCGCAGCTCGCTTTCCCGCAGCGCCAGCTCAGTCTGCTGGCGCTCGGTCATATCCATGATGGCACCCAGCATGTGCACCAGATTGCCTGCTTCGTCATAAAGTCCTCTGCCGCTAGAGGAGAGCCAATGCAGGCCGCCATCTGGCCAAACCACCCGATATTCGGCCTGGTAGTCGC
>CASBQH010000359.1 GCA_949127695.1 Synechococcales cyanobacterium PMM_0073 | reverse complement strand
GGTGAGGACATGGCACTGCCATGCCCTTACGGGATGGATCGCATTCTGGGTAGGGACATGGCACTGCCATGTCCTAATTTGGGTGAGGGCATGGCAATGCCATGCCCCTACGGGATGGATCGCATTCTCTGGGTTAATTGAGCTGGTTGCGAAACCGGGTGATACTAATCCCCAGCAGCAGTACTGCAAATAAGGCTAATGCAACCACATGGGACAAAATTTCCTCTAGGCCAACCCCTTTCAAAATCAAGCTGCGGGCAATTTCTACATAGTGGCGCAGCGGATCGAATAGCGACAGATTGCGAAAGAATAGCGGCATACTTTCGATCGGGGCAATGGCTCCTGAAAGCTGAATCAGCGGTACGTTAAAGAAAAACGATGTCAAGATCACCTGCTGCTGATTACTAGACAGGGTGGCAAGCAAAATGCCTAACCCAATGCATACCAGTACATATAAAGCTGATACGAGCAAAAATAGCCCATAATTACCGCGAAAAGGTAGATGAAATACCAATCGCCCGATCCCCGAGGCCAATAGCACATCCCCAATCAGCAGCACAAACAGCGGCGCAATTTTGGCCGCGAGGATTTCCCATCCGGCGGCGGGGGTCATCAACAGCTGTTCTAAGGTGCCGACGTCTTTTTCTCGGATGACCGTGGTCGAGGAGACCAATGACCCGGTGAGGGTCAGCACTACACCAATCACACCGGGCACAAAAAACCAGCTGCTGAGCAAGCCGGGATTATACAAAAAAGTAACCTGCACCTGGACAGGCAGTATGGTTCTGGCGGTGCTCAACTGCTGGTTGTAGCGATTGATCAGTTGGTTCATGTAGCCCTGGGCAATTCCAGCGGTGTTGGCATCAACGCCATCGATTAATACCTGCACCTGGCTTTGTTGATCGGCGGCAAGGCGACGGCTAAAGTCGCTGGGAATGACTAACCCGGCGGTCAGCTGTCCGGCGCGTACCTGTTGGCCGAGGGCGGTTTGCTGAGGGATGTAGTGTTTAATCTCAAATACATTATTTTCGGTTAATGCCGACACAAACTCGCGACTGGCGGCGCTGTGGCTGTAGTCGGTGATGCCGAGGCTGAGTTTGCTGACTTCTGGGTTGAGCGCTAGCCCAAATACTAAGAGCTGAACGGTGGGCGGAAACAATAATAGGAAGATAATTTGCTTATTTTTGAGAATTTGCTGGATCTCTTTGAGCATGAGTGCCCAAACGCGGGAGCTGAGCAAGCGGCGTAGGAGCAGCATAGGAAATATGGTTTTATAAATTGGATGAGACGGTCTGAGACGCTACGGTCGGAACGGCTACACCTTGCGACACAACTAGAGTCACCAAGCTATCCATTAAAGCTTCGGGAGCCATGGGGGCAATGCGATGGCAATGCGATCGCATTGCAGCATTTTTTGAGTCATGACGTAGCGGATCAGCGTCCCGGTAAAGATGCGAGCGGTGGCGTCTGGGTTGGGTAGGTTGAGTTTGGGATGCGACTGCAAGTAGCGGGTTAACAGGTTCCAACCGCACTGGGGTAGTGCTTGAACAAAAAGCTGTGCGGGTTCTGGGAACCGCCCTGATTCGCCCAAGATCAGCTTCAAAAGCATACTATACCGGATAGTGTAGATAGGTTGATCGAAAGCCTGAGCCAAAGCCTAAATTGACCTTACTGCTCATTTGCTGCTCCCCAGGTTGCACCCATGACGTCTCTTGTCCCTACCGATCGCGAACAGTCTGCGGTGCCCCAATCGCCTCGCTCTAAGCGGCTGAAGCTAGTACGAGTCCTAATTCCTGTCGCTCTATTGCTGGCTGCGATCGCCTTTGGGTGGCGCTATTGGTTTGCCCGCCCTGCCGATAGCGGGTTGCATCTCAGCGGCCGGATTGAAGGCTACGAAACCGACTTGGGGGCAAAGGTAGGCGGGCGGATTGCCGAGGTGACGGTGCGAGAAGGCGATCGCGTTACCCAAGGGCAGGTGGTAGCTCGCTTAGATGATGCTGAACTGCGGGCGCAGCTGGCCGCCGCTCAAGCCAGTACGCAGGCGGTCAAGGAACAGGTCAAGCAAGCTCAGCTTCAGCTCCAGGTGGTGGCCAGTCAGATTCAAGAAGCGCAACAAAATCGGCAGCAAGATCAAGGTGACAGTCAAGGGCGCATCAGTCAGGCGACGGCGACGATTGCCTCGGCGCAAGCCCAACTGGCCGTGGTGCAGGCGCAGGTGAAACAGGCAGAATCGACCCTGAAACTGGCGCGCCTCGACCGCGATCGGTTTGCCCAACTGGCGGCCTCTGGGGCGATCGCCCAGCAGCGGTCTGACCAAGCGCAAACAGAATGGGAAACCGCCCGAGATACCCTGCGGGCGCAACAGGCGGCGGTGAACGCAGCCGCGCGGCAGGTGAATGCAGCTCAAGGCAACTTGACCCAAGCCAACAGCAGCCAAATGAATCCCGCCATCCGCACCACTCAAATCGCCCGTTTGCAAACCCAGTCGGCACAGGCAGAGGCGCAGCTAGCAGCGGCTCGCGCCAATCAAAGTCAGGCGCAGGCCAACCAAGCGCAAATTGCTGCCCGGATAGCCGATTTGCAGATCACTAGTCCGATTGATGGAGTCGTCATGACCCGCACGGTGGAACCAGGGGAGGTGATTTCCACGGGCACTACGGTCTTAACCGTGCTCAACTTGGATCAGGTCTATTTGCGGGGCTATATTCCCGAGCAGCGGCTAGGAGAGGTGCGTGTGGGTCAAGCCGCTCAGGTGTTCCTCGATTCCGCGCCAGATCGTCCGCTGGCGGCAACCGTGACCGCGATTGATACGCAAGCGTC
>CASBQH010000358.1 GCA_949127695.1 Synechococcales cyanobacterium PMM_0073 | reverse complement strand
GATTCAGGCAGGGATTCAGGCAGGGATTCAGGCAGAGATTCAGGCAGGGATTCGGGCAGGGATTCGGGCAGGGATTCAGCGACAAGCAGATCTGCAAGATGGGCAAAATGCGGCTGAGGGCTAAAGCCAATCAGGCTGCATAGAGCTGCATAGATCAGAAGCGATACAGATCACTCTATCGGCATCAGCGATTTGCTAAGTTTGACAATGGCTAGCTAAAGAACTTGCTGAGGCTATGCCCGCTGCTCATATTGCCTGCTCATATTGCTCCCCAACTCAGATGGCATCAAACCGAGATGATAGCCTGCGCGGCGCTCGAAATCTGGGATTGTTGCCTCAGGGCAGTTTGAAAAACCGGATAGGCTTTAGCGATTCTGAAGATCTGTTTCGGTTCCGAATTCAGCAGTCCAGCCAGTTTAGCGCCAGCCTGTCGGGCATTACCTCCCGCTCGCGCTTGAGTCTCCAGCTATTTCAGGCACGAGGTTCACTGAATCAGCTCTTACAAAAAGCTGGCAAGCAGCCATTTAGCCAGCTTAAGTTTGGCCAGCGGCGCGGCCTCCAGCTCTTGCAAAGCGGCGTCAGCCCCGGCGCTCAGCCGATTACCCAACCGCTCAGCTCAGGCATCTATTTTTTGCGCGTGGCGCGGCGCTCAGGCCAAAGCTACTATCGGTTGACTACTGCAACGCTGCCTGCCATTAGCTCTCCAGCCACAGTATTGGCCGCTCCAGCCCCGACGCCAACCCCAGCACCTGCCCGTCCCCCTTACAGCAGCCTGTTTGGCTATGGGCTGGTCAATGCCTCAGCTGCGGTGGCGCGAACCCTGGGACAGCCTGCCTTTGCTGAAGTGGCCAACAGCCCCAATCCCCGCAGGCAGTCGCTCGATCAGCTGAATGCCCCAGAAGCCTGGGCGCAGGGCTATCGCGGTCAGGGCGTGGTAGTGGCTGTGCTGGATACGGGAGCCGACTACAGCAGCAGTTTTTTAAGCGATAGCCTCTGGAGAAATCCAGGCGAGATCGCGTTTGACGGCGTTGATAATGACAGTAATGGATATATTGATGATGATATTGGCTGGAACTTTGTTTCTAACAACAATGACCCCAATGATAACAGCACCAATGGACATGGCACATTTGTGGCTGGCGTGATCACAGATAGAGACTTTGGCGTGGCTCCAGAGGCACAGGTAATGCTGCTAAAAACAGCTAGCGCCGACGGGTTCTCGGTGCCTGACGATCGGGTGGCTGATGCGGTTTACTACGCCGTGCAGAATGGAGCCAAAATTATTAACCTCAGCTTTGGTGGCTTGGCCGCTCCGACGCTGCGGCTGCGGCAGGCTATGCAGTTTGCGCGGCAGCAGGGCGTTTTGTTTGTGGCGGCGGCTGGCAACGAGCGGCAGTCGGGCGCATTCCAGCCCCTCAATCCAGCTCTCTATGCGGCCACCAACAATCTGGGTCTAGTTGCCGGAGCAGTGGATTCAACCAATCGTTTGGCCAGCTTCTCTAATCCAGCAGGTCGTCAGAGGCTCGACTATCTGGTAGCACCGGGAGTCAATATCTATTCGACGGCTGTAAATAGCGGCCTGCCCTCGGAGGCATCGGGCACCTCGTTTGCTGCGCCTGCTATTGCCGGAGTTGCCGCTCTAATGCTCAGCGCTAACCCTAGTTTAACTGCCGATCAAATTGAGCAAATTCTAATTGAAACAACCAATCCAAACCTGCGCGCTTAGCGGGTTCGATCCAGGCTGAGCAACTCAGGCAGAAGATAGAGCCAGAGCAGCGTCAGGGGCAAAAAAATCGGCAGTAGAATCGCCGCAGAGATATAAAGCTGTAAACTCAAGAGACCGTAAAGGATAGTGCCCGCAGATAAGCAGAATATAATAGCTTGAGCGACAAAAGGATCGCTACGGCGATAGCGTGACTTGGCCGGGAACAGGGTCAGGGCAAGTTTGGCAACAGCAGCAGCCAGCAAAACCATCAGCAAATTGGGGACAGGGATGACAAATCGCTGATGCAGAAACTGACTGAACAGATAGGCCAAATGTTCGCCGCCAGTCATTTGCCGATAGCGAGTTTCGGGCTGACGGCCATACCAATGCTGCATCGCTTTGGGGGGCGTAAAGTTTTCCAAATAGCCAATGCCGTTATCGGTCTGGGCAATGCCGGCCTCTGGGTAGCCACCTGCGGTAATAATGGCGCTAGAGGGCAGCTTTGGCCAATCGGCGCTCAGGCTGGCAGCAGGCTCTAGCAGCTTCCAGCCTGGGATCTCGCGATAGATCTGCTCAGGCGGCATTGAAAAATCAGTGATGGCATGAAACCACATTGGATAGAGCGACAGCTGCCCCACCCAGGCATCTAACAGCTCGCTCAGCGGCAGCCGATTGATCTGCGGCCAGTGCGGGGCAGGGGCTTCAGCTGCCTGAGCGCGATGCAGCCAGCTCAGCCAGTAGGAAAACGGCAGACCCAGGCTAGCATCAAAGTTAGACTGAAGCGGCATGTGAAAGTCATCGCCAATTGCCCGAATCGCAGGCGCTGCAAGATTGCCCTGGGTAATTTCCGGCAGGCTCTGCATCCAGATGCTGCTGTTGGGGTTGAGCATTTTGGCAAACACAAACTGACTGCCGTTTTGAGTTGCTTGCTGAATGGTCTCAGACAGAAATGTGGTATGCTCGGCTCCATGCGGATCAGGATCATCCATCACATAGTCAATCCCGATCACGCCAACATTCTGAGCAGCTAGCACTTTGATTAGCTCACCGATATACTGCTGCGATACCGGAAACGCCATGCCGTGCATAATCTGCTGATTCTGCTTGTCTTGCTGAATTGAGGCATCGTCAATTCGCACTAGCGCCAAGTCATCGCCCCAGTTTGGGATCTGATGCGTCAGCTGCCGATATTCTGCCTGCACCCACTCGCGTTGATCCAGCAGCCCAATTTGGAATCCAGGCCAGAGGCAGAGGCAGAGACAAGCCAGCAGCGCCAGGGCTTGCCGACGTTTGGGCAGCAGCCAGCCAACCGCCTGCCGCCAGCTGGGCGGAGTCAGCGCAAACGAAGCAACGCCGGGACGACGAAACAGTGAAGGCACCAGATATGCTGAGGGATAGTCTGACTGACGAAGCAGGGCTACAGCCTCGCGCAGGGCTACATCAGCCGTTTTGTAGGCTCGGAGTCCAGCCGCAAACTGCACCAGAAACTGCTGCGCCACCTCGCTGTGAATCCGTTCGCGCATCACGATTACTTCGTTTACGCCCAGGTCAATTAGGGCTTTGGCAATTTGGAGGCCGCTGCAAGAATTGAAAATTGCCAGCTGGAGTCCCTGATGGTTGGCGATGGTTAAATAGGGCTTGAGTTCGGCAATGGTGATATAGGCGTTGGGGGCAATAGCCAGCTTGCCGCTAGTGGCTTTGGTTTCGTCGCTATGTCCGGCAAAAAACAGCATATCCCAGCCCGCTGGATCTGTGATGCGGGTGAATATTTGCTGCCGGAGATCTGAGGCTCTCTCTAGAGGGCTACTGCCCCAGCCGAGAATCTCAACCAAAACCAGCGGCTCCAGCGATTTGAGAATCTGCTTTTCCTGGCTCAAATTTAAGCCGATATCATCGCAGCAGATCGCCAGAATTCGGATGCGCCGCCAGCGGTCAGGGCTTGGCACAGCATCACTGCGAATACTGCTGGGGGTACGCACCAATTGGATTTTGGCCAGCGTGGTGGGATCTTCTGAAATCTGCCACTGCTCCCAGGGTAGACGCACCAAATCAGCGGATTCGCAGGTGAGGTAGAGTTCAAGTCCGGTCTCGGAGCGGCGGGCAGCTTCAGCCAGCGACTGCCGGATCGCTCGGAGCGCGGCCTCAGCCAGCCAGCCCTGAAATGCCTGTAGCAGCAGCATCTCAGTCTCTTTGAGCTGAGTACGCCAGTCGATTTTTGGATCGATGCTGCCGCTGGTTTGGAGATGCGCCCGTAGAGCCTGAGCGTGATTCTGGGGGGGGTGCCAGGTTTGATAATAGCTGAGATAAGCCTGCTGCCAATCCTGATAGAGCAGCTCTAGCTCAGGCGGATAGGCATGGAAGCTGGTGATGCAATTTGACTTGTCCCAGGTTAGCTCAAATCGACAAGTCGCCTCAAATCGAGATACTTTCAGCCAAAATTGATCAGGCGTCAGCATGGTTTTTGGCTAGCTTTTGGCAGAGTCTTGAAGCGGCGCAAAGCCAAAGGGAGTCAGCTTCAGCGCTGCTCCAGTGGGTGAAGTCACCGTGACGCAAAACTGCTCGTCAGTTTCACCCACCACCAGGCTATAGAGGTAAGGGCTATCGCTCAGCCGCTCTTCTACCAGCAGCTCTTGATTCGCTTCCAGCCTTAGCGTCAGGCCAACTGGCAGGCCGCAGTGAGGCTGCGCTCCCAAAATCAGCAGCAGCGACCATTGATCAGGAGCAGGCTCCCAGGTTAAGGCATAGAGCTTAAGGCTCAGATCTTCTATCTCTAAATCGCGCTCGGCAGCTCTGACGCTGGTCGGAATGGCAACCCCCCGCTGGCTCTGAAGCTCTCGCAGGACGGCATTGAGCAGATCAGCATTGCCACTCATCAGCGCCCCGCTGAGATTGAGCGCTGCCGGAGGCAACAGCTGCCAGCTCAGCGCCTCGGCCACTTGATCTAGCCTGTCTTGCAGCCAGAGCCTCAGGTTGATGGCAGTCTGAGGCGCTTTTTGAGGCGCTAAACTAATCGCAGGCTGAATCGCAGGCTGGCGGAGCTGGGCGGCGGTGAGCTGAGCCCGCAGCCGCAGCAGTAGCCCAGCCGGATCAGCGTCAAAGGCTTCGATGGGTAGAAACAGCAGGTCGGGCGTAGAGGGCGGATTTAGCTGCGCTTCTAGCTGAATGGCATTAAATTTTGCCTGGGGTAAATAGCCCCGCAGCCGCACTTCTGAGAGTTCTTCTAAGACTTCAATCAGCAGATAAAAATCAGGCTGAGCTGCCGCCGTGAGTTGAGGCGCTGCCACCAGCGGATCGGCCAGACAGTCAGTGGTGAGCAAATGCAGCCGCGACTGGGAAATTTGCAGCTGACTGACCTGCTGGCTGAGCGCTGGCTCAGATTTCACCGCACCTGCCTGCAAAGCCCCCGCCTGCAAAGCCCCCGCCTGCAAAAACTGGCTCTCCAGCTTGAGCTGAGACGAGCGCTGCTCCAGCCATGTTTGCAGGCCAATCAGCGCTAGACCGTTCAGATAGGTCTGCCACTGCTCAGCCTCGGTGGTGGCCTGATGTGCCAGCTCAATCGCCTGACTCACCTGGGCAGGAGTCAGGGCGATGCTGTCGGGAGTCAGCAGCTGGGCAGCAATTAGGGCGTCGTCTTGCATGTAGCTCATCATGTCAATATACTCCGTAAATTTTGAGAATGGCTGAAGGAAATGGCTTAAGGAAACTGTGAATTCAGCGCTTGGCAAATGCAGCGGGCAATCTGGCCAGTCGCTCTGGTGCGGTGCGGGCTGTACACCTCAGCTCGGTAGTCTTGCAGCAGCCGATCAATCAGGGATTCTAAGGGAGCGACCAGCGGCAAGTCAGCAGCAAAGCAGCGCAGCTGATCCCGCCAGTCGTCAGGTTCGGCGCGGTTGGCAGCAGGTTGAGCAGCCTCAGTCGCCTTGGCCTCTGCCAGTCGATCGACAAAGGTCGCCAGCTGCTGCCGCAGATCGGCCATCTGAGCGTGATCAAAAATCTCCTGCAACAGAGCGGGCAGCTCCAGGCAAATCTTCAGCAGCCAAGCTTGGTGCAGATCAGCCTGGAGGGCAGGCAGCTCCAGCAGGCGACTGACCTGATACTGCTGACTCAGCCCCACCTGTGGCGCAATCTCGCTCATCGACTGGCTCTGGCAGTGAAACAGCCGTATGGCTTGCAGATATGCCTGATCTTTCGGTAGCTCAGCCTTGCTGCGTCGCCGCCGCAGATAGGCAATTCGCTCAGCCAGCAGTTGATTGACCGTTTGTTGCAGACAGACTTGCGCCAGCCGCCGATAGGCAGTCAAAAACTGCTCCTGACTCTGCTCGGCCTCAGAGAGCTGATCAACCGGGCGCTCAATCTGCCGGCCAATCGGCTCAATTTCAATTGACAGCGGCTTGGCTTTGAGCAACCGCAAATACTGGGCGAGCTGCCGCAGTTTGGCTAAAAGCGGCGGCGGATTTGCAGGCAGATGCCCGCTTGCCTGCAAATCCGCCAGCATCTGCTGGATTTGCTCCGGCGTGGGGTCAGCACAGCGCGAACCGCCGAGTCGCTGCGCCAGCCGATCGCGGCGATAGATCCGGTGATAGCAGTCTAAGATCTGGCAAAACTGGGCGATCTCAGCGGGGCTGAGCTGTTTGGCTAACAGCCGCTGGAGCTGCTCTGGCTTGGCTTGCAGCAAAATGCCCCAGTCTGTGGCCAGATAAATGCCATAGTCTTTGAGCAGCATCTGACTCAGCCGTTTGTCCTGCCCCACCAAGCGCTTAGTCCAGCCGCCGAGGCCGCTTTGGTTCGGGTCAAACCGGCGTAAAATTCGGAGTGCCAGCGGCTGATAGGGAGCCAGATCCAGCATGGGGTCAGGGTCATCTAGCAGATAGGCGTAAAGGTCGGCGCGCTTTAAGCCCGTCTGCGCCCCAAACTGCTGCTCTAGCCCCAGCGCAATCGGCGGCATTTGATGTGAGATAAAGCAGCGCAGGCAGGCCAAAGCCAGCCGAGCCACTGCTGGATCAGCTGAGCGAACTTGCTGCATCAGCCGCCGCTGTAGCTCACGATCTGAACCGGGTTCTGGCAGTCCGAATTGATGTCCAAATTGATGTCCGAATTGATCAAGCAGGAAAGCCTGAGCCGCCTTCAGCTCGCGCGTTTGCAGTTGATCAGACGGCTCTAGGCGCTGATAGCTCCAGTAGCGTCGGGCAGCCTCAGGGAACATTGGCTCACACACAGCCCTTCCTCCGGCTCCATAGTCTAGCTCACAGTTTATCGGCATTCGTTGCATCATCTCTCGCCATCTTGATGTAGCGAGCAGACCGATGAACCTATGCAGTGCCGCTAGTGAGATCTGAAATCTGGGCAAATCTGGGCAAATCTGGGCAATAAAAAGCCCCAGCCAAGCGCATGACTAAGGCTTCGATCCCGTTTGGTAGTAACTTATCAAATCAAGCTGAGATTTGGCTGAGAGCAATCTGCCTAAATTTCGGCGACGGCTCGCTCCACCAAGCGCCGGGTCAGCGTCTGCACGCCCGTATGCCGGTAGTATTTCACCGACACATCTAGAAAAGCGCCCAGATAGTCCATCTTGTCGCTGGAAAATTCGACAAAACTGGAGAGATTATCCACCAAGCCTTTCTGGGTTATCCCTTTTGAGGAGACAAGATTATCCATCCAGCCTCTGGTTGATTCAAAGCTCTCGGTAATGAAGCTCAGCTTGCCCGCGTCGCTGTTTCCCGGAATTAGCTCCTGAACGCCCTTAAAGGTCTGGTTGCCGCTCACCTCAGAAGGACTCATGCCCTTCAGCATGGTCAGCGCTTTATCGGTGAAGCTAGCTCCTAGCGGAATGACGCCATCAAAGCAGACCAGCGCCGCCATCCGCATTAATGACTCGCCGCTGTAGTCTTTGAGCGAGGCCAAAAAGTCGCCAATGCTGTCGCCCGGAATGCCGTTGATTTGGCAGAAGGCCACCAGCTCGGCCACCAGCTTCACGGTCAGGTCAATGCTCTGGGCGCGCTCTGGCTTCGGCGTAATGTTTTTCAAAAATCCCAAAAACGTATCTTGGCCAATCCGGTTGGCCAGCGCTGCGGCTCCCAGCAGCCCAGAGGCCGAATCTACCGACTCATACAGCCAGAGGGCGCGCTGATAGCCCTGCGACTTGTCGTTGTACAGCGTCACCGCCCGCTCGCCAATTTGCTGAATCAGCGCTTCATCTGTTTCTCCGGTCACGGTGCGGATCGTGTTGTCAAACCCCACCAGGTTATTCCACTGTCCCGGCACCACAAAGTCAAGTGACTTCAAAGCCGAAACCGTCAGTCCGCCCTTGGGCAGATCATCCACCAATTCATATACTGGCTTACTCACAATGCAGCTCCTTATCTTAAATAATGCAGAAAGCTGAATCTTAAAGCTGAGGCGGGTCGCCTAGCCGACTGATTCAAGCAGCAGGCTGGGGAATCAGCATAGGCGGCAGATCGTCAGACTTCTCACCCATCTTCGGCAGCTTTAGCCGAGGGAGCTTGGGCTGGGCTGGCGTCGCTTCAGCTTTGATATCAGCCGGATCGGCAGCTTTTACGGCCTTGATTGCCGCTTGGGTAGCTTTGGTCGGAGTGGTCGCCAGGTTTTCAGCGCCCTTGAGCTTCGCCAAGCCCTTCAGGTCAAACTTTTGCAGCCATGCCACTCGGTCTGCCTGCGTAAAAGCCAGATCCCGCGAAAGCACCTTCACCTGATAGCGATTGTTGACCAGCAGCCCGGTTGACATCGTGCCCTGATTCACCGCCGGGTAGCCCGCCACCGACTCGGTAGCAGTTTGATACTTTAGCGCTGCTGTAGGCAAATTAGCCGTATCGCTTACAGAGAGCATCGCGATGTTTTTACCATCCTGATTGAGCTTATATTCAGCAAATCCTTTCTTTTCTTGGGCTGGAACAACCTCATAGCTGCCGGTCGAATCGGGGAAAAACTGATTGAAGGTCGAACCCTGTTCAGCAGCTTTCACAACAGCAGCCTGTGCGCCTCTCCCCGTCGTCTCTTTCTGCACCTCAGCGTAGCGTGAAGGCGCTTTAGAGCAAGCGGTTGTAAAGAGCAGCAAGCTTAGCAAGACGGGTGCAAATGCTTTAAGCCAGCGAGCGAAGATCATCTTGGTCTCCTGAAAATGCATCGGAACAACTGGATCTTAACGGAATACGTTACCTGGGTTATCAGTTTGCAAAAGAACGCAATTTAACTGAAATTGACTGGGCAACTCTACTAATTCTGAGGCATCGTGACCCCCAATAGCGAAATCTGCCCAGAGATCACTCTCTAGACAGATCATCAGTCGATTGAATCAAAGCTTGGCTCAACGCTAAACCGCAAGCGCTGCCTTAATTTTGGTCAGCGCCGCCGCTTCTTTGTCGCTCACCTTAGGATTACCTGAGCCAAATAGACCGCTGCCTGCTGCCTTCGCCACGGCATCAGCGCAGGCATAGATAAACTGCTTAAATTCCGTGATTTCGGCGGGCGTGGCGCTATCGCCAATTGCCGCAATTGCCGCTTCAACGGTGGTCAGAGCTTTGTCCACCACTGTGCCAGACTGCACATCTTCAGGCTTAATATCGGGCTTTTCCATTTTCACACTGCCGCTTTTGAGCGCTGCTTCGGAAAACACAGCCTGAATAATTGAATTGTTTGGATATTGCTCAGCTGCGCCAGCCACCTGCTTAGACATGGCGGCGGCTTCAATTGCGGTTGAGACAATGCCCATATCCACCATGGCTACGGCCATGCCAATCATCATCGGCGCTTCGGCGATCTTGCTCTTTGCTTCGGCTGTATAAGTTGCCATGTTGCTCCCTGTAAATTGAGGAAAGTGAGTTGAGAAAATTCAAGCTCAATCTACCATTCTTTAGCCTCTACGTCCCTTAGCCTCTACGTCCCTTAGCCTCTGCGTCCTTTAGCGTCTGCGTCCGCCCGATCTGCGTCTTGCCCCACCGCTGCCGAAGCCGGGACTTCTCACCTTGCTGGGGCGGGAGGTGTTTGAGCGATTTAGGTCAGTTGAACCATAGCCTGAACCGGTTGAGCGATTGCCGGGATTGACGCTGGGAGATTTGGGGGCGGAGCTTTTGCCGGGACTGCTTCCCAAGTTAGGCTGGCGCAGACTGCCCGTGGTGCGAAAAGTCTGCTGATTTTTGACCGCAGCAGGCGGGGCGTTGTATTTGGTGCGATAGCTGCTGACGGCATCGTTATAGCTATTGCCATAGCCGCCATAGCCCGTCATCACGCGCCCCGGCGAATAGATGGGCGGCACGTAGTAGCGCGGCGCAAACAGCAGACTGCCTACGGCCTGACCCGCCAGCGCCCCAGCGAAGGGCGACCAGAAGTTAGACTCCTGCCGCACCACCACGGTTTCTGCTTGGCCGGTTTGTGGATTAGTCTGGCTCTCGACCACGTTATGCACATATTCAATTCGGAAGTCTTCGCTCAGGTACAGCACTGGCTGGGCGTTTTCCACCTTCAGGTAGGGCTTTTTGCCAGCTGTGACTTCTGCATCGCTCAGCCGCGCCATTTGTAAATTGGCGGTGCGATAGAGCGGCGGTTGACCGGCGGGCGTATCCAGCAGCATCAGCTCATATTCGCCGCTGCCGTCGTCGTAGGTGGCCTGCTGCACCGGATAGCTGCCGTCGGCAATCGCAGTTGGCGCGGCAGGCTGCGTGGCCACAGCCGGGGTAGAGTCAGCGTTGGTGGCAGAGGGAATGCTGGTGCAGGCGGCTGAAACCGTCAGGCTGAGTGCCAATGAAACAACTAGAAATCTGCGGAGCATGACTGGGTAGTTCATATTAGGTTAAGGATTAAGGTGACTCAAGAGAGAATTTGGCAGGAACCTAGAGCGGAATTAGCTCAGGAAAATTCATAATTAGCTGTTCTGGAGTGAGCAAATCACCCAATTCGGCGGGCGAAAAATGCAGCTGCACCGCCCTGACGCGATCGGGGTTAAGGCTGATGATTTGCTTTAGCCCAGCTTTGAGAGCGCTCAAATCGGCCAGATCGGTCTCCAGCGCTGCAATTTCGCCATCATAGGCCAAAGTCAAAATCACGACCAGGTTTTGCGTCACAGGCAGCGACAGCAGGATATCGTCATTGGGTTCAGCCGAAATTTCGACGCCATAGCGCTGGGCAGAGTCAGTAAATAGCTCAGCCACATAGTCGCCTGCGTCGGCTTCATTCCAAAAAACATCGCCCTCGTTGGCTGCTGAGCGCCAGTAGAGGTCGTAATGCAGCAAGCTCTGGCATACCTGCCCCAAGCCTGCTGCCAAGGCGGGCAAATCGCCTTCTGCCTCGACGGCTTCACGCGCTGTTTGGTTTAGCACCCCCAGCAAAGGAGCCACCTCTGCGCCCGCCAAATGCAGCAAAATTCGACAGACGGCAAGCCGAGTTCTGCCACTCATGCGGTTGAGCCCATCACGCCAAGCACTCATGCTAAATTTCCTGCCGAAGGTTTGATGTTAGAGAATGCCAGTTTGGAATGTTCTTATTCTAAGTGGTTCCCAAATCTAGCCGGGGCATTGCCAGATGCGGATTTCTCGACCGCTGCCGAGTTGCTCACTCAGGTTTTGGCAGCAGGCCGCTCCGCTATTCAGCCTTGTGCCCCACCGCGCGATTCCGCCCTTGTGACTTGGCCTGGAGTAAATATTGATCCGCCCGATTCAGCAGCTCAAATCCTTGAGCATCGTCGTTGGGTTGCAGCGTGGCCATGCCGGCGCTGATCGTAACGGTCAAATCAAGCGCTTCATCGACGGCGAACGGCTGTTCGCTGATCAGCTGGCAGAGACGGGCGGCAATCCGCATCGCTTCTTGAGCATCTGTATTGTTGAGAATAATTACAAACTCTTCGCCGCCGTACCGGAACGGTGTGTCGTAGATTCGTAGATTGTGCCGCAGCCGCGCCGCCAAAAACTTCAGCACCTGGTCGCCGGTCAAATGTCCGTGCGTGTCGTTGATTACCTTAAAAAAATCTACGTCCAGCATAATCAGGCTAATCGGCACGCTGCGGCTGCGGGCGTTCTGGATTTGGCGCGGCAGCTCCCATTCAAAGGCACGCCGATTGTTCAGAGAAGTTAGCGGATCGGAAAGGGCAATCGCCGAGAGCATGTCGTTGGTTTGCATCAGCTCGCGGTAAATTTGCACCTGCCGCAGCCCGACTCGAATTTGCGCCTGCAACAGTCGCTGCGAATTGCGAGCCGCCTGGGCTAGACCGCGTGGCAGGTAAAGATAGGCATCTGCCCCAGCTTCTAGGGCGATGGCTCTCAGCTCTAGGTCGGCAGAACGGCTAGACTGCTCTTGATCTTCAATCACTTGGTCTTCGATCACTTGGTCTTCAATCACAATGCAGTAGATCCAGGCGAGGCGGCTTTCAGCTTTGATCCGCTCACAGAGATCTAGACTTTGCTCCTGCTTGGCCTGAACCAAAATCAGCTCAGGCTGCTGCGCCAAAATCAGCGGCATTGCTTCTAGCGGCTCGGCCAGCATTTGGACAGGATTTTTGGTCTTGCGGATTAAAGCCAACAGCGGACTGCGGAACTGTTCGTCCCCAATCAAGAGTATTGAAGCATCCATCAACGTTTAGACAACTACTCTCTGAGTAGCCCGGTCAGATTCTGAGAGCCTCGGTAAGATACCACGAATCTCTAGCTCAGGTGTTTGTTCAGCACAGGCATCTCGCCTCAAACTGATCTAGAGCGCTCTTCAAAGCAACTCTCAGCAGCTCTACCATTCTTCCTACAATCATGGCTATTCTAACAAGTCACTGCCCAGCGCCATTTGGCTGACCATTTGGCTGACCATTTGGCTGACCATTTGGCTGACCATTTGGCTGACTGTGGTTTAGGGGAACAGCAGGTTGGAGTGACTATTGCTTACTTCAGCTTGGAGGAGCGCTGTTCCGGGTAAAGACCTGAATAAATTTTGTCGAATCTGGCAACATGACTGAGAATAGGAAATCATAGCTCTTCTCTCGGCTGAATTTCCCAATGTCCATTCCCTTCAGCGGCGCTCAAATCAGGCAGACCTTTCTCGACTTCTATGCAGCTAGAGGTCATCAGATTTTGCCCAGCGCCTCTCTGGTGCCTGAAGATCCAACCGTGCTGCTCACCATTGCCGGGATGCTGCCGTTTAAGCCGATTTTTTTGGGGCAGCGGCAGGCGGAGTTTAAGCGCGCCACCAGCTCCCAGAAATGCATTCGCACCAACGATATTGAGAATGTGGGGCGCACGGCAAGGCATCACACGTTTTTTGAGATGCTGGGCAACTTCAGCTTTGGGGATTATTTTAAATCAGAGGCGATTGCCTGGGCCTGGGAACTTTCAACCGAGGTATTTGGCCTGCCGCCGGAGCGTTTAGTCGTCAGCGTGTTTCGAGAAGACGATGAAGCCTTTGCGATCTGGCGCGACCAGATCGGCATCCCGGCGCAGCGGATTCAGCGCATGGACGAGAAAGATAACTTCTGGCAGTCTGGCTCAACTGGCCCCTGCGGCCCCTGCTCTGAAATCTACTATGACTTCCATCCAGAGCTGGGCGACGAGATCGATCTCGAAGATGACAGTCGCTTCATTGAGTTCTACAACCTGGTGTTTATGCAGTACAACCAGGATGCGGCGGGCAAATTAACGCCGCTGCAAGCCCAAAACATCGACACCGGGCTGGGGCTAGAGCGAATGGCGCAGATTTTGCAGCGCGTCCCCAACAACTACGAAACCGATTTAATTCTGCCAATTATCAAAACGGCGGCTGAGATTGCCCAGCTCGACTATGCCCGCGCCAATGCCGCCACGCAGGTTTCACTGAAAGTAATTGGCGATCACGTCCGGGCGGTGGTGCATATGATTGCCGACGGGATTACGCCCAGCAACGAAGGGCGCGGCTATGTGCTGCGGCGCTTGATTCGGCGAGTGGTGCGGCATGGACGGCTGATCGGGATTGAGCGCGAGTTTACGCCAGAAGTAGCCGAGACGGCGATTTTGCTCT
>CASBQH010000357.1 GCA_949127695.1 Synechococcales cyanobacterium PMM_0073 | reverse complement strand
GGCGGCTCGAATTGCCTCAACCGAAACCTGTTTAGTGACGGCAATCAGCTTAACCGACGCAGGGATCTGCCGACGCAGCTGCACCAGTCGCTGTTCTAGCTGTTCCGCTAGGGCCAAATCGCTCATTGAAACGTCTGTTTATGGATCGCCTGAAGCTTGCTATATTCTTCAGCCTGTCCAGTTCGGCGCAGCTCTCTCATCCGTCCTTCAACCAGCAGCCGCGAATCAAGCCGACCAATCGACTCAAACCGAAACCCTGACCCCTCGCTGCTGACCAAGAAAAATAATCGCTGGGCATAGAGCGTCGCAAACAGCTCTCGATGCTCATCTAATAAACAGACTCTAAACAGCAGTCCCAGATTCGGATGACTCAGGTAGTTTTCAGTGCCCATTCGATTCCAGTCTGCATGATCCGTAAAGCAAGAATTTTTTAACTTTGAAAGTTTCTTTATCTAGTTTATAGAAGAACTGTGACGCATCGCTACAAAAAACCTGGATCGGTCTAAACCCCTCCCCAAATGAAGCGAGCTGCCCAAAATAGCCCCAGGCCGAGGATAGCCGACCAGTCCCAAAATCGCAGCTTAAACTGATGCCAGCGAACCTGATGCTGATCAGCGCCGGTAAACCCGCGCACCTGCATGGCGCTAGCAATCTGCTCAGCTCGCACCAGCAAATTATCGACCAGCTTCTCGGCCACGGCTGCCCAAACTTGGATGCCATTCTGCATTCCCAGCTTTTTCCAGTTGATTGCCCTGGTTCGGACTGAGCGCACTAGGTTCTGCACTTCTTCTAGCACTAGCGGAATAAACCGGAGCGCCAGCGTCAGGGTGAGGACGGTTTCGGTGACGGGTAAATTAAACCGCCGCAGCGGCTGTAGCAGGCTTTCAATCCCTGCCGTAATCTCCTCAGGAGCCGTTGTTAATAGGTAGAGGTTGGTGCTGTAGATTAGCGTGAACATCAGCGTCGCTACCCGAATTGCTAGCTCTAGCGACCGTCGAGTGACTCGCAAAATGCCGCGATCAAACAGCACATATTGGTAAGACGTGGGCTGGGGCAGCGCCGGTTCAGGGTTGGCGGGCACGGCTGGAGCCGCTAGTGGAGCCGCCAGTGGAGCCGCCACCATAAACTCAGTTGCCAGCTCATTGGCGGGCAGTCGAGGCTGATTGCGGACTTTCAAGCCATCTGGAGCCAGCAGCGTCACGAAAAACAGCAGCGAGCCGAAGATTAACACGAGGCCAATCTGCTGTCGCCAAACCCGAAAAGGCAGACGACTCAGCAGCGTGAGCAGCAGCAGCCAGCCCACGATCGACAGCCGCCAGATCGGATTTGCGGCAATTGGCGTCAGCATAAAGCTCACCAGCCAGAGCAGCTTCACCCGCGCATCAATGCGGTGGAGCCAGGTGAGCGGCTGTTCTAAGTAGAGGCCAATCGGCAGCGCACGCAGTAGATCCATGAATCATCAAAAGACTGAACGAAGCAAGTGAGCCTCAGCCTGAACGCTGAGCTGGCGACTAGCCCTTGACTTTGGTGGCGCGGTTGGCACTCTGCTCTAGCTCGCGCACCTTCTTACCGCGCCAAAATAGCCGAATTGGCGTGCCCTGAAACCCCAGCTGCTGCCGAAACTGGCGCTCAATATAGCGGCGGTAGTTGTCGTTGAACAGCTTCGGATCATTGACAAATAGCGTCACGGTGGGCGGTCGGCTAGTGACTTGAGTGCCATAGTAGATTCGTCCCTGTCGCCCCTGCCGGGTGGTAGGCGGGCTATGCCACTTCGCCGCCTCTTCTAGCGCCTCGTTAATCACCGAAGTGGTGACCCGACGGGCATGCTGCTCGGCAGCGCGATCCACCAAATCCAAAATTTTCTCCACCCGCTGGCCGGTGACGGCGCTGACATAGATGGTTTCAGCCCATTCGGTAAAGTGCAGCCGATCTTTGAGATGTTTCTCATATTCGTAGATTGTGTGGGAGTCTTTTTCAACCGCGTCCCACTTATTCACCACAATCACGCAAGCGCGCCCATCTTCAGCAATTCGCCCCGCCAGCTTTTGATCTTGCTCAGTGATACCATCTAGCGCGTCAATGACCAGCAGCACTACATCGGCTCGCCGGATTGCCTTGAAGGCGCGGTTGATCCCAAAAAACTCTGGGCCGTATTCCACCTGCTTTTTCTTGCGGATGCCTGCTGTATCCACCAGCCGATAGAGTTGGCCATTGCGCTCCACGTTCATGTCAATCGCATCGCGAGTCGTGCCAGAAATGGGGCTGACAATTGCCCGCTGCTCGCCGACAAAGGCATTCAGCAGGCTAGATTTGCCGACATTTGGCCGCCCCACAATCGCCACCCGAATTTCGGCGGAGGCTTCCAAGATATCGGTGGGCGGCAGATGTTGCACCACCTCGTCGAGCAGTTCGCCCGTGCCGCTGCCGTGAATCCCAGAAACTGCGTAGGGTTCGCCCAAGCCCAGCTGCCAAAACTCAGCCGCCATGCTCATGCCTTGATCAGGCGACTCGCATTTATTCACGGCCAGCAGCACCGGCAGAGTTTGCTGCCTTAGCCAAGTCGCGATCGTTTCGTCGGCTGCTGTAATTCCGGCCTGTCCATCTACTACCATGACGGCCAGACTAGCTTCAGCGAGCGCCAGCATCACCTGCTCCCGAATCAGCGGCAAAAATTCGGTCTCGTCATCAAATACCAAGCCGCCGGTATCCACCACCAAATAGTCGCGGTCTTGCCAGAAGGCCGGACGATAGGTGCGGTCGCGGGTGACGCCGGGTTCGTCATGCACAATTGCATCCATGACGCCAGAGAGCCGATTCACAAGGGTCGATTTTCCCACATTTGGGCGTCCGATTACAGCAACAATAGGTAAAGGCATGGGAAATGGGGAAAATCGTGAGTCGTGAAGTGTAGTAAAAGACAAACTGTAGACAAATTGGCCTTTAGTCCTTCACCATTGTGGCGTAAAACCCTGAAAGTTGTGGCAAAAGTTAGGGAAGCCGCATATTTTGGCTGCCAGGGCTGGCCTAGCCTCAGCTGCTATTTAACTGCTCGCATCGCTGCCTGAGCCTCTCGTCGTAAGCCCGCCGCAATCCGAAACAGCTCTTGGCCAGTATGCAGATAATGCTCGTCATAGCAGCTGCCAAATCGCTCTAGTTCATCTAGACCATCGCCCAGCTGATTCAGGCAATAGTAAAGATGCGCCGCTACTCCTGCCACATTGGACGGATTGGGCATGGAGCTAAACAGCCGCTGCGCCCGCTGCAAGTCGCTGCGACAGCCGTCGAGATAAGTTTGAAAGTTTTCGAGCAGCGCGTCATCGAACGGATCGGCGGCTAGCTCGTTTAGCTGTGCTTTTAGCGATCGCGGAATCTGGGACAATGTCCGATTGATCGGCTGGTAGACTTGATTCACCCAACGGCGCAGATGTTCATCGCTTTGATGCCCGGTTTGCCGCTGCCGATATTGCTTCTGCGCCGCACTCTCCCGCTGCTGCCGATTCGCCTGCTGATCCACATAGTCGGCAGAACCTGCTCCCACCGGAACGCGCCTGCCCAACGTGCGATCGTAGAACTGGCGCTGGCTGGGGTCGCGCAAGACTTCATAGGCCGCGTTGATCTGGGTAATCTGCTCGTGGCTATCGCCTTCTGGATTGCGATCAGGGTGATGCTGCTTGGCCAAGCGTCGATAAGCCTGCTTAATGTCGGACTGGCTTGCCGTGGGCTGAATTTCGAGGATATCGTAATGGGTTGCCATTGCCCTATTCTATCGGCATCTGGCATAGCTTTCAGCCACTAATTCAGGTTAATTCAGCAGCAGCGGAGCCGTCAGCTCTGAGTCCTGGAACAGTGGCGTACTCAGGTAGCGCTCGCCAAAGCTGGGCTGAATCATCACGATCAGCTTGCCCGCATTTTCAGGTCGTTTCCCCACCTGGATGGCTGCTGCTAGCGCTGCTCCGCTAGAAATCCCAGAGAGCAGACCTTCCTCACGCGCCAGCATACGGCCATAGGTGATCGCTTCGTCATCTGTAATTGCAATCACTTCGTCGATTAGATCCGTTCGCAAAACCTGAGGCACAAAGCCCGCCCCAATCCCCTGAATTTTGTGAGGGCCGGGTCTGCCGCCGGAGAGTACGGGGCTGTTGGCTGGCTCAACAGCAATCGCCTGAAATTCTGGCTTCTTTGCCTTAATCACTTCAGCAATTCCGGTAATGGTGCCGCCTGTCCCAACTCCGGCAATCACAATATCAACCTGGCCATCGGTATCTTCCCAAATTTCTAGGGCGGTAGTGCGGCGATGGACATCAGGATTGGCCGGGTTGTTGAACTGCTGCAACATATAGGCATTGGGCAGTTGATTAACAATCTGCTGCGCCCGCTGAATGCAGCCTGACATGCCTTCAATGCCGGGGGTCAGCTCAAGCTCGGCTCCATAGGCTCGCAGCATTGCCCGCCGCTCTGAGCTCATGGTTTCGGGCATGGTCAAAATTAGCCGATAGCCTTTGGCCGCAGCAGTCATGGCCAGCGCAATCCCGGTATTGCCCGAAGTTGGCTCTACCAGCACGGTTTTGCCGGGTTGAATCAAGCCCTCACGCTCGGCGGCTTCAACCATGTTGATGCCAATTCGGTCTTTGACTGAAGCCGAAGGATTCATGCTCTCTAGCTTCACGACAATTTGCGCCTCAGCGCCTGCGGCCTGTGGAATCCGATTCAGCCGCACTAGCGGCGTCCGACCGATCAATTCAGTCACATTTTGAGCAATTCGCATGGTGTTTTGGAGTTGGATAGAAATTAGGTCAGATGTAGTACATCAAATCGAGCTGCTGGCGACTGTTGCGCTGTTCGGTCAGGTCTTGCAGTGAATACTTTTGCAAAACAGCATCTGCGGCCTGCCCTGCCTCCTGCCAAGCTTCTCGAATCACCATGCCTTCAATTGATTTGACTCCTCGCTGAGTTTCAACCTGCTGCGAGTCAGTGCCTTCAATACTTTCGACCACTTCGAGTAGCGTAATTTTCCAGGGTTCGCGCGCTAAGACATAGCCACCTTTAGCGCCGCGCTGGCTCCGCACCAGACCAGCGCGACGCAGCGTAGCCAGCAGCTGTTCTAAGTAGCGATCGGGAATGCTTTGCAGCGCCGCAATCTGGCGAATTTGCAGCGGTTCACTCTGGCTATAGCGGTCGGCCAGCTCTAGGAGCGCCAGCAGAGCATATTCACTTTTGCAAGAAAGTTCCACAGAGGAGAAAAGTCTACGTCGGTTCTATTATATCCCGGTTCTCCACCGGAGTTTACAGGTTTGCTCAATCTGCCTGTTTAAGATCTGTCTACAAAAAAGGCTTGGGTCGTATTTAACCCAAGCCTTCTGCTATTTAGATCGCTCGTTAGCAAGTTAACGAGCTGCTAGAACCTGACTAGAACTTGAAGGTCGTACGAAGTGCGCCGACGTAAGTATCGGTGTTGCCGTTGTCGTTACCTGGATCTTGGATGTAGATAAAGCCCGGTGTGATCGAGATATTGTCGTTAATCCGGAACAGGTAGAAGGCTTCAGCCAACAGGGAGGCATCTTGACGGGTACCGCGAGAGCTCAGACCCAAATCGCCAGCCAGCGAACTATCCACACCCGAGACGCGAGGCGGCACACCCACCACGAAGCCCAGCATGTTGCCGTCGCCGCCCAAATCGCGGAAAGCCAGCGTGCCGTGGTAGCTCCAAACGCGGTAGTCGCCTTCGCCCACAACCCGCACCGGCATGTACATTGCACCACCGCCTAGCTCAGCAAAGCCCAGCTTGAAGTTGACCTGTGCGCCATAGATGTTAGCGACCGAGGCACTGTCGGTGAGCAAGCCGCCGTCAAATCCACCTAGGTTGTAGCCGTTAGCGGTGCTAAAACCATCCTGGTCATAACTGTTGGAGTACATGAAGGCCGCATCTACAAAATCAGTCAAAAGACTGAGCTGAGCAATAGCGCCATAGTTGCCATTGAACAGACCGCTCTTCTCGCTCGGATCACCAGCGTTGCTAGCGGCATAACCCACATCCAAGCTGACTGGACCAAGGCCAAAGATTGCGCCAAGTCCCGTGCCGCCCGGAATGAAGTTGTACTGCGGAGGCGTACCCAAACCGTTGGTCAAAGAACCACTGCCGGAGCTGTCAAACGGGCTGACGGTTGTGGCAACAAAGTCAGAGTCGCCGATGCTGTTTGCACCGATGATAATTTGAGCCGGTCCGACTGGGAAGGTGTAGAGCAGGTCATCTAAGACAACCGAATCACTGCCACCGCCCCACTGCCAAGCCGTGTTCCCATTGAATGAGTCAAAGTTACCGAAGTCACGAGCTTGCAGACGCGCTCTCAGTAAGTCTTCGCCGGTAAAGCTAGTGTCAAAGTTGAGGCGAACCCGGTAGCCAGCAATCACCTGGTCAGTCTCTTCTTCATCTCTTCTCGTACCGCCGCTGATGGGCACACCCACTGCGAAGATGGTTTCGCCGTTCAGCTTGGTGGTAGTAGAGAACTGGTTCGCTTCCAGCTCAGAAGTGCGAGCCTCTAGAGCGTCAACCCGACCGCGCAGGGCGGCCAGCTCAGCCGCAAACTCTTCTTGCAGGCGCTGTAGGGTCGCTAGGTCTTCTTTGGTCGCTAGGTCTGCCGTGCTGGCTGCAATCAGTTCGCTGATGCGATCCAAGCAGGCGTTCATACCGGCTGCAAACTCAAAGCGGGTCATGGCACGCTGACCTTTGTAGGTGCCGTCCGGATAGCCCGCGATGCAACCATAGCGCTCAACCAGTGACTGCAAAGCTTGGTAAGCCCAGTCGGTCGGCTGCACGTCAGAGAGCTGCGTGATGGAAGTAACCTGAGAGAGTGAGCTGTTGCCGCCTTCGCTGCCGTACTGAGCAACTTGCTCTAGCGAAGAAACAGAAGTGGTCGGCTCAGCAGGAGC
>CASBQH010000356.1 GCA_949127695.1 Synechococcales cyanobacterium PMM_0073 | reverse complement strand
GCCTGAGGCTGCGCCAGAGCTGCCTGAACAGCTACCGCAAACTGGTCGGGCAGACGGCTATCGGCATGGAGAAACAGCAAGATCTCGCCTGTGGCTGCTGCTGCCCCGGCGTTCATCTGAGCTGCGCGTCCTAGCTCTGCCGCAATCACCCGAACGCCTAGCGCCTTGGCCAACGCTACGGTTTGGTCACTGCTGCCGCCATCGACCACAATAATTTCTGTAATTTCTGTGCTGCTGACTTGGAGCGACTCGATCATCCGCTCGATTATGTTGGCTTCGTTTAGCACCGGAATAATCACAGACAGCGAAGGGGTTAAAGTTCTATTGGCTTCCCAGGCTGCCAAATCTTCAGGCCGATCCACGTCCGCTAAAGTCTCAAGATAGGCAACAGACAGCCCCAAACCTGAAGCAATCTCAACCGTTTGCTGCAAGACGCGCTCACTGCTCCAGGTAATGTTGCAAAACAGCTCTGGTAGATGGCGTCTTAGGCCAATCAGATAATAGCCGCCGTCTTGGGCTGGCCCTAGCACCAGATCATGCTGGTTTAACAGCCCAAATGCCTGCTGCATCAGGCCAGCCTTTAGCCCTGGGCAGTCACTGCCAATGGTGATCACCTGCTGCATCCCAGAGTTAAAAGCCATTTGATTAGCCGCAATCAGCTGTTGGCCTAAATCGCCGTTGCTCTGTGGAGAATAGTCCCAATCGCCGAGCCAGTCCTGCATCTGGCGCTGAGTTTGCGCGGTATCCTCTGTTGCCGCAAACCAAATTTCCACCGAAAGTTGAACTAGCTCTTGGAGCTGCTTGATTTCAGCTAGCGTCTGTTCCACCATCTGACGGTGCAAATCGGCGGCTCCTGCTGCGCCCAGTGCTGGGATCAACCGCGTCTTAGCTTTTCCCGGCTGAGGATACCGCGTGAATAAAATTAGCCGTTGGCTCATGCCTGGACACCCGAAAAATGCGGTCATTTCATCATGGCATCTTGTTCTGGAGTTTAACCTGAGACTACGCTGAGAACTTGCTGAATTGGGCGTTGAAGATAGCGCTAGAGCGGGAGCAGCGTGGGGTCATATCCCTCATCGGCAGGTGAACCAGTCACGCTATTTTCAGAGAGATATTCTGAGTCGTTTTGAGTCGGTCTGAATCTGATGTGGAGCAAACCTTTTTTCATGGCGCTAGCGACTTTTGCAGTGCAGCTGGGGCTTAGTTTTTTGCTGGTCGCTCTGCGAGACTGGCTGGCGCTGAGCGACTTCAACAGCTTTTCGTTTGGTATGTATTTTGGCGTCCACTGTCTGGCGGCGGCGATAGCGGGCTGTCTTTATGCGGAGCGGCATCGGCAGCCACCAAGTCATCAGCTCAAGCTCAAGACTGCTGCCTACTATGGGCTAATTTGGGCAGGCTTCATCAGCCTGACGTTTTTGAGCAGCGCTGACTTGCTGGGCTATGCCGACCGCTGGGCCAGTCTCGTGGCGCTGGTGCCCATTTCTGGCCTATTTGGCTATCTCGCCTATTTGGCTTTAGGCTTAGCGGCACAGTTTTACCTAAAAGCGCAGAAAAAGCTGCTGTGAGGTAGCTTCAGGCTATTCTATCAGGAGTTTTTCGACCTCACCCCGGCGATACATCCAGGTGCCGCCACGCCCTTTGCCGACAAATCGGGAAGCCACACCAGCGCCATCGAGCTGGGTTCTGGCTTCGACCTGCGGACAGGCCAACATGCTAGCCGCCTCGCGCAGCGGCACCCACTGCCGACCGAACCGCGCCAGCAGCTTAGCATCGGGTTCGTTCAGTAGCTCGGTGAGCAGGCGTTCGGCCAATAGCCAACAGGCCAGCGTATCGGCTTCGGCGCGGTGCGATTCAGTCACCGGAAACTGAAAATGCTGCACTAGATTAGGCAGGCTGCGCGAGCGCAGATCTGGCAGCATCAGCCGCGCCAGCTTGACTGTGCAGAGCTGGGCGTTCTCTGGCCGCAAAAACTTGGTGCCCAGGCGAGCATATTCGGCCTGCAAAAACGGGTAGTCAAATTGCAGGTTATGGGCGGTAAAGATACCCTGCTCCAGCAGCGGCAAATAATGCGGATAGATCTCGGCGGCAGGCGTAGCGCTATCGACCATGCTCTGGGTAATGCCGGTGAATTCGGTAATTTTGGCCGGAACCCGCGTCTGAGAATTCACCAAATCGGTCTGCTGATGCTTGATGCCGTCTGCCAGCGTCGCCTGAATCACCGATAGCTCTGTCACTCGGCTATCCCAAGCGTAGCGACCTGTGGTTTCGACATCCACCACCGTAAACAGCTGCTGGCTCAGATAGCGGTAATGGCCTAAAAGTTCGGTAGTTAGCACGGCAGACCCCACAACAAATCAAAAGAGGCAAAGCTAGAAGACAAGCGGCTCATCGCTCTTGTCAATCATAACTCTGCCTCTTTTGATTGGATGATTTAGCTGATTAGCACAGGAGCTTAATCAGCAGCCCAACTTAAGCTCAACCTACGAAACCGGAGAGATCCGACGCTTCACAGGCTTCTCTTTCGCACCACCGCCATACTGTGAACGCGGCTTCGAGTCGTTGCCAGCTGGCTCATCATACGAGCCTTGATCAGAACGCATCCAGCTAGGGCGGGTTTGATCATAGGCCATTTGCAGCGCTGCCGCCGCGACCGCCTGCGGCTCAAACTCTTCGCTCAGCTGAGCGACAATCGGCAAGAAGGAAGCAATCCGCTCGCCCGCAATTGCCTCACGCAGCTGATCTTGCAGCTTTTGCAAATAGCGAGCCTCAATTTGGGCACGGGTGGGAATGTTGCCAATCTCGATTTTTTGGCGAATATGGCGCTCAATGTCGCGCAGCTTGCGCTTGTCGAGCGGATTCAGCAGCGAGATTGCCTTGCCTTCTTT
>CASBQH010000355.1 GCA_949127695.1 Synechococcales cyanobacterium PMM_0073 | reverse complement strand
GCACGCTCTGGAATAATCATTTTAGACTGACTGACCTCCAGCTCTGGCTCGGCGGCGCGCGAGGAGGGCAACACCGCAGGCGAAGGCAGCGTTGGCGGCTGGCTGCGGCCTAAAAAAGTAGCGCCGGGGCGAGCGGCTGGCTGCGGGGGCTTAGGCTGCGAGAGCTGCAAAATGGTCTGGCGAGCGGTTTCTAGCTCGGCCTTCAGCTGGGTGATCTGCTGGTTGGCCTGCTGATTGGCCTGCTGATTGGTCGCTTCAGCTGCGGTGTTGCCCTCCTCGCGCGCCGCCGAGCCAGAGCTGGAGGTCAGTCAGTCTAAAATGATTATTCCAGAGCGTGCCGCCAAGCCCGCGCTGAGTCGCCCTAAGCTGCATGAGCTAGAGCTACATAAAGTGCTCGACCATCCGACCCAGGCTGGCAGCTTGCCGCCGATGTCTTCAGAGCCAAACCCTGCCGAAAAAGAAAGCATTAAGCTTTCAGATGCTGACGTGGGCTGGATGGACTAGCGGTTGGCCGGCCAGCCAGCTTTTGGCTGAACCGAGCTGAACTGATTAAGATAGGTAAAGGACTACCGGATACCCCAAAACTGCATGACTTCAACCCTCGTGAATGCTGCTGCGTCAGTCAACGCACCCACGTTGCGCCGCCTGCCCAACGGCCTGACCATTATTGCCGAGCAGATGCCTGTAGATGCCGTAAATCTCAGCCTCTGGATGGGCGTTGGCTCAGCCGTTGAAACCGACGAAATTAACGGCATGGCGCATTTCCTGGAGCATATGATCTTTAAGGGCACTCAAAGCTTGAAGAGCGGCGAGTTTGAGCAGAAAATTGAGCAGGTAGGCGCAGTCACTAACGCTGCCACCAGCCAGGACTATACCTACTACTACATCACCACTGCGCCCCAAGACTTTGCCAAGCTGGCTCCCTTGCAGGTAGAAGTGGTGCGAAACGCCACGATCCCAGACGAAGCCTTTGAGCGCGAGCGTTCGGTGGTGCTAGAAGAAATCCACCGCTCTGAAGACAACGCCCGCCGCCGCACCTACTACCGCTCAATGGAAGCCGCCTTTGAGCGCTTGCCTTACCGCCGTCCAGTCTTGGGGCCAGCCAGCGTGATTGAACAGCTGCGCCCCCAGCAAATGCGTGATTTTCACAGCACCTGGTATCGGCCTCAGTCTACGACAGCTTCGGTGGTGGGCAACCTGCCCGTCGAGCAGCTGATCGAAATTGTCGCCCAAAGCTTTGACGAGGCCGAGGCGCGGGCGCAGTCTAGCCGCCCCACCCCGCCGGAAGCGCTAGTTTCTGAACCCGAAGCCGCCTTTACTGCCGTGGGTCGCCAGCTGCATATTGACGAAACGCTTCAGCAGGCGCGGCTGGTGATGATGTGGCGCGTCCCCGGCATGGCCGACCTCAGCCAAACCTATGCCCTAGATGCGCTGGCAGCAGTCTTAGGGCAGGGACGCACGGCGCGGTTTGTGCGCGATCTGCGCGAGGAGCGCGGGCTGGTTTCCAGCATTTCGGTCAGCAACATGACCTATGTGCGGCAAGGGCTGTTTTATATTTCGGCACAGCTGCCCAGCGAGAACCTAGAAGCCGTCGAGCTGGCGATTTTGGCGCATATTCGTCAGATCCAGGCTGAGCCAATTAGCGAGGCCGAACTCCAGCGCGTCCGGGTGATTGTCGCCAATCGCTATGTGTTTGGCAACGAAACGCCCAGCGACCGCGCCAGCCTCTACGGCTACTATCAGGCCGTGCTGGGCGACCTGACGCCTGCACTCACCTACCCAGCCCAGATTCAGGCGCTGACTCCGCAGGCATTACAGGCCGCATCGCAGCAGTATCTTCCGCCAGATGCCTATCAGGCCGTGATTCTCAAGCCCGCTGCATAGCCCCAACCCATGTGGGAACAAATTGCTGAGGCAATCAGCCAAGCCACCGCAGCGCCGTTTGAGATCCAGCGTCGGCTTGCGGTGAGCGGCGGCAGCATTAACCAGGCTTACGCAGTTTTGGGGCAAGCCAGCAGCTACTTTGTCAAGCTGAATCAGGCTGAGCGGCTGGCGATGTTTGAGGCCGAGGCGCTGGGGCTGCGGCAGATGGCAGCGAGCCAAACCCTGCGCGTCCCGCAGCCGATCTGCTGGGGCAAGGCTGACCCATCGGCCTATCTTGTACTGGAATGGCTGGAGCTGGGCAACGGCAGCGGTCAAGCCTGGGCGCAGATGGGGCAAAATCTGGCGGCAATGCACCGGGTCACCAGCCAAAACGGCTTTGGCTGGTCGCAGGCCAATACCATCGGCTTCACGCCGCAGCCCAACGACTGGCGAGCAGACTGGTGCGAGTTTTTTACAGAGCTGCGGCTGGGCTATCAGTTTCGGCTGGCAGCCCAGCGCGGCGGCCAGTTTCCGCAGCAGGCGCGGCTGTTGGCGGCTCTGCCCAAGATTTTGGGCGGGCATCGGCCTCAGCCGGCGCTGGTGCATGGCGACCTCTGGACGGGCAACGCGGCGGTGACGCAGCAGGGCGAGCCAGTGATTTTTGACCCGGCTCCCTACTTTGGCGACCGGGAGGTTGATCTGGCAATGAGCGAGCTGTTTGGCAGCTTTCCGGCTGGCTTCTATCAGGCATATCAGCAGGCTTGGCCGCTGCCGTCAGGCCATGAACAGCGCAAGCAGCTCTATAATCTCTACCATATTCTCAATCACTTCAATCAGTTTGGCGGCAGCTATCAGGCTCAGGCCAACCGGATGATTGCGGCGCTGCTGTAAGCTGGGTCTGCCCTCGATCTTGTGGCTCTTGCTTTACTGTGATCAAAGATTTAGCGCTACAGCAAATGCAGAAACCCGAAACTCCGCAGGATATTCTAGCTGGGCAGCATCTATCTAGCCTGAAGCAACAGGAGAGGGTTTTGGGACTAGAGCAGCTGAACTTACTGCAACAGGAGCAACTGCAAACCGTAGCTCAGCCCCTTCTGCTTCCCAGCCTGACTCTGCTTTTAGGTCTGGGCTTAGGCATTTTGAGCACAGCCTGGGTGATGCGTCGCAGGCATCTCCGCAATCGAGCTATTCCGCCTAATGCGGTGGCTGATGCAGCTGCTGAGTCGTGCTCGCCTAGCTTCATGCAGACCGATGAGCGAGCGCTACAGCAGGCCAAAAGTGCTTTGGCCGATCTGAGACATGATCTGCGGACGCCGCTCAACGCAATTTTGGGCTACGGAGAGCTGCTGGCCAGAGATGCCCAAACCCCCGAACAGCAGGCTCAGGCGCATATTATTTATCGCAACGCCGAATCCTTGCTGCAAATGATCAACGATATGCTGGCCAGCACCCATCCTGAATCTGGACAGGTCACGCTTAAACCTGCTGATTTTGAT
>CASBQH010000354.1 GCA_949127695.1 Synechococcales cyanobacterium PMM_0073 | reverse complement strand
TCGGTTCAGCAGCTGGAGCTGTTAAGGACATTGAGCAGCCAATCACAATCTCCGCAGTTTTGGGATAGCTCTCCAGCAGTTGTAGAAACGACTGTGCGTTAAAGCTGCGTGGATCTTGGCGACTGCCAGAGCGATCGACAATTTTGTGATAAGTAATCCGCTCCTCTGGCACGCTCGTTTTGGCCACCAGCCAAGCCAAAGACTGATATTGAGCGCTAGTGTAGCCACTGTGGCTGCTGTTGTTATTCATCCCATCTGCCGGAGTTTCCAGCGAAATGTGATAGGCAAAGTTATTCACCGAAGACGGAAAATCACGATTCGTTTTAACGCTCTCTGCGCCGTTGCTACCCATAAACACCGAATCACCTGCCCCAAACGCTCGCTTATCCGGCGGCACCAGATAATAAACCTTGCCATCCAACCCTACCAGCGTGTGATAGCTCACCTGATCATCATCATTAGGATGCGGCGTTTGGAAAAAATTCACCGCGCTGCTCGCCGTGCCCACCGTTTCATGCAGCACCACAATCGGCGCATGGTCAGCCAGCTTGCCCGTCGCATCTTTAATAAACCGCTGGCCATAGTTGGTCGAATCAGCCAGCGCTACAACTTCCTTCGGGCTGTAGCCGTCGGTTTTAGTTGTTGCCGCCACCTGCCTAAATCGCGAAATGGGCACCTGCGGACGCGGCAGAGAGCGAGCCGGCCCCTGCTGGGGATCAGGCTGCACCGCACAGCCAAACGGAATCCCAGCTGGCGCGACTGTCGAGGTCGAAGATTGGCTGCGTCCGGGCTGCGCCACGGCCAGCAGCAGTATTACACAGATTGACAGCAGCGCTACAGCGTTAAACAACTTGAATCTCATGCTGATTCTCCTCACGGCTAGGCAGGATTATAGCAGCCAGCCGCTGGCAAAATCATGCTTTAGATTCTGGCCAAATTCTGGCAAAGTTTAGCCTGCTGTCTATACTGAAAGCACAGGCGGGAGAACAGCAATGAGTGACCTATTTCAAGACCTAGAAGAGATGTTTGATCAGCGGATGGAAGAGCTGCTCAGCTTCGTCAGGCAGCTAGACGGCCCATCCGGTGGCCTATCTGACTATCCATCTAACTATCAATCCGACTACCCGCCCAACAACCCATCCGGTTCCCCGACTGCCACCAACCCAATCGACAGCCTGCGCGAATCTGTGGCCAGCCTGCTCACCCATCCAGTCAGCCCGCCCAGCAGCCCGCCGCTGCACCAGAGCGTTGGTGGCCTTGGCGAAACCCTGCGCGAGCTGCGCGAACTGGTCGAAATCCCGCTGAAGCGGCCAGACTGGCTGAAGATGCTGGGTCTGGAGGCGACGCGGGGCGTCCTGCTGGTGGGGCCACCCGGAACCGGCAAAACCCTGACCGCCAGAGCGCTAGCCGCCGAGCTGGGGATCAACTGCATTGCGATCGTCGGGCCAGAGGTGATGGGCAAATACTATGGCGAAGCCGAAGCCCGCCTGCGGAGCCTGTTTGAAAAAGCGGCGCGTTCAGCCCCCTGCCTGATTTTTATTGACGAAATCGACGCCATGGCTCCCAACCGCGCCAGCGTCGAAGGCGAAGTTGAAAAGCGCGTGGTGGCGCAGCTGCTCAGCCTAATGGATGGCTTCACCAGAACCGAGGGTGTGATTGTGCTAGCCGCCACCAACCGCCCTGACCAGCTTGACCCAGCCCTGCGCCGCCCCGGACGCTTTGATCGCGAGGTGCAGTTTCGCGTCCCCGATCGCCAGGGTCGCCTGGAAATTCTCAAACTTCTCACCCAGGCAATGCCGCTAGAGCGCCAAGCTGATCCGGTTGATCTAGCCATTGTGGCCGATCTGTCGGTGGGCATGGTGGGGGCTGACTTAAAGGCAGTCTGCCAAAAAGCGGCCTATAGCGCTCTGCGGCGGCTGGCTCCGGCGATTGACCGTCCTCTCGCTCCCATGACTGTCACCCAAGCTGATTTTTTGCAGGCGCTGAAGGCGATTAAGCCCGCCGTGCTGAGATCGGTGGAAGTGGAGTCGCCGCAGGTGAGCTGGGAGGCAATTGGGGGGCTGGAGTCAGTGAAGCAATGCCTGCAAGATGCCGTGGAAGGAGCCTTGCTCTATCCCGAACTCTATCAGCAGACCGGAGCTAAAGCGCCGCGTGGGGTGCTGCTCTGGGGGCTGCCGGGTACGGGAAAAACCATGCTGGCCAAGGCTGTGGCCTCAGAGGCGCGGGCGAACTTTATTGCTGTAAACGGGGCAGAGCTGCTCAGCAAATGGGTGGGCGCTTCTGAGCAGGCGCTGCGCGAGCTGTTTACCAAGGCCAGACAGGCGGCTCCCTGCGTGGTGTTTATTGACGAAATTGACACGCTGGCTCCGGCTAGAGGCGGCTTCTCCAGCGATGGCGGCGTCAGCGACCGGGTGGTGGGGCAGCTGCTCACCGAGCTAGATGGGCTGCAAGACTGCCCCAACCTGCTGCTGATTGGCGCGACTAATCGCCCTGAAGCACTTGACCCGGCCTTGCTGCGAGCCGGACGGCTAGATTTACAGCTAAAAATTGATCTACCCGACGCGGCGAGCCGACTGGCCATTTTGCGGGTGCATACGCAGCAGCGGCCTCTAGATCAGGTGGATTTAGAATTCTGGGTGAGCCAAACCGACGGCTGGAATGGCGCAGAGCTGGCTTTGCTCACCAATCAGGCGGCGCTAGCGGCGATTCGACGCTACCGGACTGAGGGTGACAGCAACCCCAGCCCCATCCAAATCACAGCCGCTGATTTTACGGCGGCTTACCAGAGCCTGCTAGAGCAGCGAGGTTGAGGCTTTATCCCAGCTCAAACGTCGTGATCCCAAAGATTCGCTCCAGCGGCAGATTAGGCGGCTGGCCGCTGTACATGCGGGCGGTTTCAAACTCCAGCGTCATCTGCTGCTGCGCCATTAGCTTTACAGCAGCCCAATTGACAGCCGGGATATCAATAAAAATGGCTGCACCCGCCGGAGCTGCCGCCTTCAGCCCCAAAAACAGCCGCTCGGCCAAGGCTGGGCTGTCGGCAAACAGGGGCCCAATTTTGTAGCCCGTTCGGCAGGCGCGCAGCACCCCATACCCAGCCAGCGCCTGATTTTGCCAGATGCCCAGCGCCTGATGCGGCGGAGCGATCCAGCGCTGGAGAAAGGCGGGGCGACCTGCTGGAAAAAACGGCAGATCGTAAGCCAAAATCTGCTCAAACGGGACGCCCATCAGCGGCATAATCGCCGAGTCAGACGGTAAAGATCCGCCGCCGCTGCCCCGATAGCGGATATTTTGATGCGCCAAGCGAAAGCCTGAGCGCCCATAGTTGGCCTGCTGCTCCACCACGCCATCTAGGCCAATGCTGCGCTGCTGCAAATAGCGCAACCCAGCCTGCCAAATCGGCATCCCGTAGCCCTGATGTCGATAGGCAGGCTTGACAATGTAAAACCCCATAAAGCCAAAAGCATCGCCATATTTCACGGCTGAAAGCGTGGCGATCGGTTTGTCCTCTAGCAGCCCAATTAAGAAGCCGTTGGGATCGGCAGCGTAAAAGCAGTCTGCATCCCGCAACCCCGGATTCCAACCTTCTGCCGCCGCCCAGTCGATTGCTAGATCGACTTCTGGCCGCGTCATGACTCTAATCTGATAGCGCTGTATGTTCTGTCTCAAGTCCAGCCTTCACGCCTGCGGCCTTGCTCCCCCCTGATATTTGCCCACCAGCTCCAGCCATAACAGCGCGCTCGCCGCACTTGCCTGTAGGTAAGGATAACTTTAGCATCGCTGGCCAACTCAGACAGCAGTACCGGGCAGATAGTTGAGCTTGGCCAGCGTTTGAATGGCTCTTTAAGCCCAACGCAGCCTGCCAATCTGAGTCGGCAGGCTGCGGGCTGATCTGTCACAATTACCAGGTTACATTTAGCGCTGCTTCAGCAAATGCTTAATTACGTTCTCTTTTAACATCATCTGCCGCATCACTTCTAGCAGCATTTCTTGCGCCTGCGCCTGGTCTAGCCCTTTCACCTGATCTTGATAGGCGCGTAGGCTAAACTGCTGCTCCATGCTGAGTTCTAAAGGGATGTCCATTGTTTAACTCCTGTACGCTACTAACCTAGACAACTTGCACTAGATAACTGCCTGAACCTGAACTTTACCTTGCGTTACTTAATTATTAACTAATATAACACAGGCTTGACAAACTGCTTGCTCTACCAAACAAAACTTAGAATCTATACATTAGTTAAACTCGGTCTCAGTTGGTTATCATCATTCTCAGGGATGGTTTTGCAGCTTGAGAGCAGACATGAGGCAGGTATAAGGCAGGCATGGGACAGACACAGACAATGAATGCAATGCAGTTTTTTGAACAGAGTGCGGGCGACTGGCGTTCGCTGCGGACAACCCATCATTTGGCGTTTCGGCGCACCGAGCGGGGCGAGTCGCAGATTACCGTAGAGACGCTGACCGCCAGTGATCCTAAATTAGAGATGATCTGCCAGATGCACGAGGTGGATGCGGCTTTGGCGATTGGCGGGGCAGATGTGCGCTGGAACGGCTCCATGGCCTGGGATCGGCAAGAAGACGAAAACCACGCGGGTTCGACGGTGTTTGCGCTGGTGCCCGACTCAGCCGACGCCCGCTCTGGCAAGATGCTGCGCGAGCGGGGCTATGCGGAAATTGTGCCGGTGATGGGCGAGTTTTCGATGGATGATCAAGATGGCCTCATTCTGACAACTGAGTACGAAACCATGAGTTCGCTAGAGCGCTTCTCGTTTCCGGATGCCAATCTGCGGATGCGAACCAGCACCGTCAAGCGGTTTGGCGGCTTTAGTACGGCCACCTTTTGCACCGAGTTTCGGGTTGATGCGCCGGTCGCGACAGCAGAATCAGATGTAGAATACGCTTCGCTCTTAGGCTGGTAGCCTGTTTGAGGATGCAGATGGAGGATGCGGCGGCATTTGGGCGCGGGCTGGACTATCTGTACGAGCTGCGGATATTGCTGCCAGAGCCAGATTTGATTGACCTAATGCTCAGGCCACAGCGTCATTTAGCCTGCATCTGGATTGGGCAGCAGCTTGATGCGCTAAATGGCCGCTTGGCGGAGCTGCTGTGGCGCTGTCAGCAGGTGTTGCCGCAGGTTCAGCATCCGTCGGTGCGACTCTGTGCGGCTCCGCTGGCGGCTGAGTTTAACCTGGATGGCCTCTGCTGCTGGCCATTGCAGTTAGCGCCACAGGCAGAGGCGCTGATTCTGCTGGATTTGGGCGTGCTGGAGTCATCGCACTGGCCGTCGCTGTTGGCACATGAATATGCTCATGCCCTCGCGGCGAGGCCGGGACATGGGACAGAGTTTCAGGACTGGCTGACTCAGCTTTGCTCGGCGCTGCATCTGCCGCTCAACCGCTCGACTCATGGCTGGAACGCACTGCCAGACTATCCCCGCCGCTCTGATAGAATGGCCTTCTGGCTAGGCGATACAGCAGCCAATTGATGTAGTTCTGTAACGTTTTATTAGACTCTAGCGAATGATGCCGCATCGCACTTTATGATCTTCGGTAATTTCCATATTTTATTTCTTTGCGCTTAGGGAGCGAACTCCATCGTGGCTATTCCTTTATTATCCTATGCCCCGGCTTCTCAAAATGTCCGCGTCAAGGGCTTTGATGTCCCGACTGATGATCAGCCTCGGATTTTTTCCACCGATAATCTGCTCTCACCCTCTGAACTCGATACGCTGATTGAAGCGGCCTATCGCCAGATCTTTTTCCATGCGTTCGCCGCAGATCGCGAGCCGTTTCTAGAGTCGCAGCTGCGCTCCGGCCAAATCACCACACGCGACTTCATCCGAGGGCTGGTGCTCTCAGATACCTACAAGCGCAGTTTCTACGACCTCAACAGCAACTACCGGTTCGTGGAGCAGACCGTCCAGCGGGTGCTGGGTCGCGATGTTTACAGCCAGCAGGAAAAAATTGCCTGGTCAATTGTCGTCGCCACTAAAGGAACCAAGGGCTTTATCGATCAGCTGCTTGATTCAGCTGAGTATCTAGAAAACTTTGGCGACTCGATTGTGCCGTTCCAGCGCCGTCGCTCGCTGCCCGGTCGCTCAACGGGCGAACTGCCGTTTAACCTCAAGTCTCCCCGCTACGACGAATACCATCGGCGCAAGCTGGGCTTCCCCCAAATCGTCTGGCAAAACGCTACGCGCAGCTTTAAGCCGCAGGAGCAGCAGGTGCAGGCAGGCGACCCCAGAAACTACCTCTCCATGGCGCGCTCAATTGATCCGAAGGCAAACTCGCCCAAAAACACCATCCCACCGGGCGACTATCTGGCCAAGGTACCTTACAGAAAGTAGGCTCTGCCTAAACCCCCAAAGCCCTGCGTGATTAAAGTCCACGCAGGGCTTTGATTTTGGGCTCCAGCTTAGATTCAACCAGCGGATGCGTAAAGCCCAGCGCTAGCAATGCCTGCTCAACCTGAGCTGGAGAGGGCTTCTCGGCAGGGCGCTCCAGGGTTCGAGCGGTTTCAAATAGCTCTCGAATCAGGCCATCTAGGTTGCCTTCTTCGGGCTGCTTGGCTATTCTGCCTTCGTAGGCCAGAGTGTACAACTCTAGGTGGTGCATCCCAATCACCCGCGACAGCTTCCTCAGCGTTTCGGGCGTGGGGCAAGTGCCCTTAAAGCAGGCTCCGCGCAGTCTTGGCTGCGGAATATCGGCCATTTCAGCCAGCCGGTTCATGCTGAGATGCTGCTTTTCTAGATAGCTCAAAATCAGCAGCCCCAGCGGGGAGCAGTCTTTGGGCTGAATCTGTAGCCTTGCTGGCATGGCGGTTGGCTCACGCTAGATCAATTGCCATTATCATAAACGATGCAGCGCCTTCGCAGCCCGTTTGCAACAGCGGCGTTGGATTACCGCAGGGTTTGATTCAGGTAGCCGCAGCTGGCCTCAAGCTGGCGCTAAGGGCGACGAGCGGCGCGTCGGGGCGCAGAATGCTCGCCCTCGGCAGATTGAGCAGTACGGGCGGGCTTCGACTGACCTGACTGAGTAGGGCGGCTGCGCTCAGCGCGACTGCGATCTGGCTTCTGGCCGGATGGCCGAGCGCGCTGACCTCGACCCTGCTGACCGCCTCGCCCCATCTGAATCGGCTCAGCTTTAATCTGCGGATCAACCTCAAATCCGGCCACTGTTTCTCTGGGTGGCTTCTGCTTAATCAGCTTTTCAATATCGCTCAGCAGCTTATATTCATCGACGCAGACCAGCGAAATCGCTTCGCCTGCTGATCCAGCTCGCCCAGTGCGGCCAATCCGATGCACATAGTCTTCCGGGACGTTGGGCAGGTCAAAGTTGACAACCTGAGCCAGCTCAATAATGTCAATGCCGCGTGCCGCAATGTCAGTGGCCACCAGCACTTGCAGGCTGCCGTCTTTAAATTTGGCCAGCGCCCGCGTCCGCGCCGCCTGACTCTTGTTGCCGTGAATCGCCAGCGCCGGAATGCGGGATTCGGCCAGCTGCTTCACTAAGCGATCAGCCCCATGCTTGGTGCGCGTGAACACCAGCACCTGATACCAGTTCTCTGTCTGGATCAAATGCGCCAGCAGATGCCGCTTGCGCTCGCGATCGACCAGGTAGACTTTCTGCGCCACTGTATCTGCCGTCGCGTTTTGGCGCGCCACTTCAATCATCTGCGGCTCATACAGCAAGCCAGAGGCCAGCGTTTTTACTTGCTCTGAGAAGGTAGCCGAAAACAGCAGATTTTGCCGATAGGGCGGCAAGAGGGCAATAATCCGGCGAATATCGCGAATAAAGCCCATATCCAGCATTCGGTCGGCTTCATCTAGCACCAGAATTTCGATCTGCGACAGGTCAACCGTGCCCTGCTGAACGTGATCTAGCAGGCGGCCTGGAGTCGCCACCAAAATATCTACGCCGCCGCGCAGCCTGCGGATCTGGGGCTGAATGGCCACGCCGCCAAACAGCGTCATCGAGCTGAGCTTGACATATTTGCCGTAGGTCTGCACGCTCTCTTCAACCTGGGCAGCCAGCTCGCGAGTCGGCGTTAAAATTAGAGCGCGGATCGACTGCCGAATGACTCGCTTCGGCTGATCGGAACGAGAAGGCTGGACTTGAGATTGTGGCTGGCTGGAGAGCAAATGCAGGATTGGCAGCGTAAAGCCTGCCGTTTTGCCTGTGCCGGTCTGGGCACCGGCCAGCAGGTCTTGGCCAGATAGCACGATTGGAATTGCCTGCTGCTGAATGGGTGTCGGCTCACTGTAGCCGCGTTCTTGGACGGCGCGCAGCAGCGCGTCGGATAGACCGAGTTGAGAAAAAGACATAAAACTCCGGGGGTAACATCAGCCCTCGCCGGATGCGGCGTCAGTCTTAGGCGGATAAAAACAGTTGCAGGGCAGTAGCGCAAAGACTGGTGGCAAATGCCGCAGCCCTTATCTTAGCGCAGAATTTTAGATTGGCGCGTTAACCCAATGATCTAGATTCGATCTGGCCTCAATTTGCTGCTTAGCTTGTGGGTTGACTCACCTTGATCCAAATTTGCTCGGTCTGATAAAATTCGCCGCGCCCCTCTAGCTGATAGCCACCCAGCAGCAAGGCCAGCCAGAGTTCAATGAGCGATAGATTCAGCGACTGCTGCAATTCTGGCAGCGAAACTGCCTCAAGCTGAGCTGATGATCTCTGCATCCAGTCGGAAATTGCGCCGATCCAACCCGTCAGGTTTTCCTGATGCGCTACGGATAGCGCAGCGGTGTGAGCCTCTAGCTCCTCAGCCATTGGCTCTGCCGCCAGCAGCGCCAGCAGTTCGGCCTTTTCGACTGGAGCGACTAACGATCGGCCTGATTTGGAACGCTGACGCGGCTGGGGCTGACGCACCAAATCAGACAGCTCTAAATACATCGTGCGCTGCACCAGCCCCGCCAGCAAGTCATCCGCCATGACTGGCCCGGTTTGATGATGCTGCTCCTCCCAATCGCTCAGCATCTGCTCGGCTTTCAGCTGGCAAATTTCGGCTAGCTCGGCAATGGCCATGCCGCCCATTCGCAGCTGTTCGGCATCGGGGAGGGCGATCAGCATGGGCTCTAGCGTTGCCCAGAGTGCCCGCAGATCTGCTGCAATCAAATCGGCCATAGCTGCGCCAGTTGCCGCCTTCAGGTTGAGTTCTAGCTGTGTTAAAGGGTTCACGGTGGCCTACGGTTTTGCAATCAGCGTTCGTTCACTCAAAGCATATGGCATCTGGCTAAATATCTCACGCCAAATTCTAGCGCCGTTGGTGCTCCAAATATTGCAGCACCAGCGGCGCTAGCTGCATCTGCATCTGTACAGTCACCCAGCGATCTCGCTCTGTCCAAGTTTTAGGCTGGTCAAACATGCAGGGTTCTAGAATGCCGTAGAGCCGCCCTTGAGTGTAGATTGGCGCATGAATTAAGGCGCGGCTTTTGAACACCTGCTGCTCATAGGCCAGATTGATCAAGCTCGGATCGGCAGTTTCGACATCTTCAATGTAAACAGCCTCTGGAGATTGAAACGCTAAAACCATCAGCGGATCGCTCAGAATTGCCTCGTCTTCTAACGTCCAGTTGGGTTCAAGCAGGCTGTCTCGATCGGGTCGGTTGCAGTGCGAATGCGTGATCCGAGTCAGCGAAGTTTCTGGGTCGCGCAGGCATAAAAAACAGCGTTCGCAGCGCCAGACCCAGCAGAGCGCCTGCATCAGCGCCGTCAACCGTTCGTCTAGGCTCTGCTCAAAGCTCAATTCACCCGTGATTAGATTTTCGAGAATAGCAGGCAGCTGCAAGTCAGTTTGTATATCCCTCATCCCAATCATTCAGCTCACGTTTACTTTGATTATTCTCAACGAATTTATCTATCTTTGCCAGATCTCTGCTAGATCGCGCCAGATCTCTGCCAGGTAGGCAGTACCCAGATCTTGACCTACTATGATTGAGTAATTTACCCAAGCGTGAGGCTGAGCATGAACCCTGCCCATACAGCAGCAAAGCAGAACGTGGCGCGGCTCGTGCTCTGTCAGGCGCTGTCCATGACGAGCGTCACCATGCTGTTTACGG
>CASBQH010000353.1 GCA_949127695.1 Synechococcales cyanobacterium PMM_0073 | reverse complement strand
TAATAATATTCCGGCAGACAAGAAAACGCACTGCGGATAGAACAATCCTTGCAACCCGATGGTAATGACAGCGGGAATGATCGCACCGCGCAGCAGAAAATAGAGAAATCCCAGAAAAATTGGGTAGATAAATGCCCCCGGAGTGGCTGAAACCAGATCGTCCCGCATCCAGAGATTGTGATTTAATAGCGTGGCGGTAGCAAATCCGGCAATCGGCAGCGGCAGAATCTGCATCCCGACGCCAAAGCAAAAGCCTGTGGCAATCAGCCCCAAAACAGGCGGCAGCAGCTTGCTCAGCACCACTGGATCAACGCCGAGCTGGGCAACCAGCCAGTAGAGCGTTGAGTAGCCCCAGGGCGCAACCGACTGGAAGTAGTCGGCCATGAGATCGTTAGGAAAGAGTTCTGGGTCAAGAAATCGCCGCATCCAGAACACATGCTGCCGCGCGTCATCCTGAATCACATAGTCACGGCTAAAGGCTTCTTGGAGCGCAGGCAGACTGTAGAGCAGCGAAACGAGCAGGCTAAGGCTGAGCCAGAGCTGAATCTGACGACGGCTAGGCGGAGCGGTCAGGGTTTGGTAGAGGCGGGTCGCAAGCATGATTAATCGCGCTGAGTTTTTAAGCTGCTGAGATATTGATTTAAAAAAGGCAGTCCGCCCAAAGCAGGCAGCAGATAGCGCGAGGTGCAGAGCAGTCCCAGCGCAGCCGCAGTGGCCGCATCAAAATAGGGCGCATAGAAAGCAACTAGCGCCGCATCGCGCGTTCCCACGCCTGCAAAGGTGAGCGGCATTAGCCCCGCCAAAATCGCCAGCGGCGAGAGCGCCAGATTCGTTAGAAATGGCGTCCAGGCGTTCAGCGTCAGAATGAAAAACCAGATTTGCAGCAGGTGCAAAAACCAGAGGAAGATTGAAGTGAGGGCAATTTTGACTAGATTGGCTTTGTCATGCCAAAAATAATCATGCATTTCCTGCCATGCGTAGCTGAGTTTGCCCAGCTTGGCGCGCAGCTTTTTCGGGGCAATTTTTTGACCCAGCCCAAAACAGCTTTGAGCGATTTTAGGCGATGCCAGCAGCAAAATCCCCCAGCTCAAACCGGCTGCGACGCTGAGCGTCATGATCCAAAACAGCCAGTCTTTGCTGGGATAGAGCAGTAGCCCAAAGGCGCACCAGAGCAGCAGCGACAGCAGATCAGAAGCTTTTTCAAACACCACCAGCGACAGCGCCAACGAGCCGCTGAGATGGCCGCGATCTCGCATAAAGTAGGCTTTGGCAATATCGCCCATCTTAGAAGGCAGCACCATATTCAGGACGCTAGCCGCCAAAATCAGCCGATTCGCCTCGCCAAAGCCCAGCCTGCCGCCAACTGGCATCAGCTGCTGGAGTCGCCAAGCGGTGATTAGCGTAATGGGCACCACCATGCCCAGACTGATCGCCATCCAGGACAGGTTGGCATTGCGAAACACCTGCAACAGTCCGGCAAAGTCGATTTTCCAATAGATCACGGCCAGAATTAGAGCGCTGACCAAAATGGAAAGCAGTCGCTTCACTAGGCGTCCCTCTATGTTGCCGAATGGTTCGGCGAGATAATGCCTCAGTAAGATAGCATTTTGCTGGTTCAGTCCACCAAATTGCGCCAGATCATCTGCGAACTAGCGCTATATCATGGGAACCCTTGAATGCAGTTTAGGGTCGTTGCAATTAACGGACGCAATGGGCTGCATTAAATTCAGATTCAGCGCAGCAGCACGGCAGCATCGTCCGGTTGCCAACTGCGCCCTATTCTTCACTTTATCCAAACTTTATCCAAGGACATTCACCAATGGCTCGTTTTAATCCTTTGCAGTCTGGGACTGCTCTGTTTGCCATGGCTGCTTTTAGCGTTAGTGCGGCTGCACCCGTGCTTTTACAAACGCAGGCGCAGGCGCAGACGCAAACCCAGTTTTCTGATGTTTCCAGCAGCTATTGGGCCGCTGATTTCATTCAAGAACTCAACCAGCGCAACGTGATTCGCGGCTTCCCAGACGGCAGCTTCCGCCCCAATGATCTGGTGACTCGCGCTCAGTTTGCGGCAATGGTGCGGCAGGCATTTCCGAAGTCCCCGATCCGCCAAACCGCCAACTTTGCCGATGTTTCCGCAAACTATTGGGCGACCTCTGCAATCCAGCAAGCCTACAGCACCGGCTTTTTGAGCGGATATCCCGGCAACATCTTTCGACCGGAACAGAATATTCCACGCGCTCAAGTTCTCGTCTCGCTAGCCAATGGCTTGGAATATACAAACCGTAATTCTGTCAACGATGTGCTGCAAGTCTATCGAGATGCTGGCTCAATCGAAAGCTGGGCGACCAACAGCATTGCAGCGGCAACTGAGAAAAGCATTGTGGTGAACTACCCAACCTTAGATACGCTCAACCCAAATCGCTCAGCCACGCGAGCCGAGGTGGCGGCCTTTATCCATCAGGCATTGGTCAGCTCCGGCCAGACCGCAGCGATCAATTCGCCCTATATTGTCGGGCAGGCCACAGCGCCCAGCATGGCTTCCCTGCCTGCCGGAACCCAGCTCACCATGCGGCATGACTCCAAAAGAATCTTGATCTCGCCTGAAGAACCTGAGCCAGTGCCACTGACGCTGTTGGTCAATCAAGATGTGGTGCTGAACAACCGCGTTGTGATTCCGGCCAATAGCGAAGTTGTGGGTGAGCTGCGGCCAGAAGGCTCAGGCGCAAGATTTTACGCCAAAGAGCTAGTAGCAGGTGGGCAACGCCTGCCGTTGGATGCCACCTCTGGAATTATCATAAGAACTCAGCGCGTCACCAAAGGAGCCAATGCGCTAGAGATTGCGGCAGGAGCCGCCTTGGGTGCAGGCGCAGCCGCAGCAATCACTGGACTCACCGGCGATCGAGAAGTAGAGCTAGTTACGGTGCTGGGCGGCGGTGCTGCCGGAGCGCTGGCAGGCTTCTTCATCGGGCGCGATTCGGCCACGCTGATTTCGATTGATCCCAACGCTGATCTGAGCTTGACGCTCAACGCACCGCTGGCCATGCGGTAGGAGCGTTTCGCTGTTGCTACAGGCGGCGGCTAATGCACCCCAGCTCCGCCGCCTGCTTTAGTCTTCTGGAAAAACAGCACGGCGATACCGCTCAAGAGTAAGGCAACGCCAATGAAATAGAAACAGTCGTTGTACGCCATAATAGATGCCTCGCGACGCACCAGATTATCAATCACGGCAATGGCCTGATCCTTGGCAGTTACCGGATCAATGCCTTTGCTGACAAAAGATTGGGTCAGCTGATCAAGCCGCTGCTGCGTCTGTGGATCGAATATCGAAATGCTCTCCCCCAGCCGGTTTGAGTGAAACTGCTCGCGAGTGGTCAGCAGCGTTGCCAGAATCGCAATCCCGACCGAGCCGCCCAGATTTCGCATCATGTTAAACAGTCCAGAAGCCGAACCGGCCAGCGCTGGCGCAATTCCTGCCGTGGCAATGGAAGAGAGCGGCACCATAATCAGCGGCTGCCCGCAAGCCCGCACCAACTGCGACCAGCGCAGCTGATCAATCCCAGTATCATGCGTTAGCTCTGCGTTCATAAAGCAGCTGACCGCAAACAGGCTAATCCCCACCCCAATCAGCAGCCGCAGGTCAATTCGCTGCATCAGCTTGGGCACAAACGGCACAATAAACAGCTGCGGAATCCCCGCCCACATAATCACTTCACCAATTTGCAGCGCGTTATATTGGGCAATCTGCGCCAAAAACAGCGGCAGAATATAGACCGAGCCATAAAGCCCAATCCCCAGCGCCACATTCACAATCGTGGCCAGCCCAAAGTTGCGTTTGAGCAGCAGCCGTAGCTCAATAAATGGCCGCTTACGGGTGAGTTCAATCCAGAAAAAGATCGTCAGAAAAATGGCGGCAATCACCGACAGCTTCACAATCAAATCAGAGCCAAACCAATCCTTGCGGCTGCCTTCTTCCAGCACGACCTGCAATGACCCCAGCCCCACCGCCATTGCAAAAATGCCGCCCCAGTCGCCCTGCTTCAGCAAATTCAGCTGCATCGGCTCAGCTTCTACGCCGTACATCACGCCAGCAATCAGCAGCGCTCCGGGAATCACATTCAGATAGAAAATATATTCCCAGCCGTAGTTTTCGGTCAGCCAGCCGCCAATCGTCGGG
>CASBQH010000352.1 GCA_949127695.1 Synechococcales cyanobacterium PMM_0073 | reverse complement strand
GCCACGGGCTGGTCGTTGGCCGTAATCAGCAGCGCCAAATCCTGCAAACTGCGCGACTGGCCATCTAGCGTCGTCAGGGTTTCGCCGGTTTGTGCCTGCCGAACGCCAATCTTGAGCGGGCTGCCCGTGCCGCCTGCGATCTCTTGCAGCCGATCATAGTCAAAGGCATGGAGCGGCTGTCCCCATTCCAGCATGATGTAGTTGGTGACATCGACGATGTTGTTGATTGGGCGACTGCCTGCGGCAATGATCCGGCGCTGTAGCCAGTCGGGCGAGGGGGCAATTTGCAGATCCGTAATCAGCGTGGCGATATAGGCAGAGCTGCCCTGCTCAATTTTGACGCTGAGCGCCTCTCCGGGTGCTGCCTTCAGCTCTGGGATTTCGGGCAGATGCAGCTGGGCTCCCGTAATCGCCGCCACCTCGCGGGCAATCCCCACCATGCTGAGCGCGTCGGCGCGGTTGGCGGTAGAAGTCAGGTCTAAAATTACGTCATCTAGCCCCAAATAGGGGCGAACATCGCTGCCTGCTTTCAAATCAGCCTGTTCAAAGATGTGAATGCCTTCGGAGTCTTTGGCTAGCCCCACTTCGGCCAGTGAGCAGATCATCCCTTCAGAAGGGACATCGCGCAGCTTGCGCGGCTTAATCTTCAGGTCAATTTTGGGAAGGTATGTGCCCAGCGTTGCGACTGCTACAAAAATATCGGCTCGGACGTTGGCTGCGCCGCAAACAATTGTCGAGGGCTGCTCTGCGCCAATATCGACCGTGCAGAGACTAAGCTTGTCGGCATTCGGATGCTTTTCGCGGCTCAAGACCTTGCCAATCACCACGCCCTCTGCCCAAGTCCGTCGATCTTCAATCTCTTCAACTTCAAACCCGGCCATCGTCAGCGCATCGGCCAAGGCTTCTGGGGTCAGGGTGATATCAACGAGATCTTGCAGCCAATTTAAAGAGATACGCATCGCGCCGCCTATGCCGTCTACTGGACTCTACAGGTCTCACCTATTCTATCCTCTGTCTGCCCAATCACTGGCTGCAAGCTGGCGGGAAAGCCTGGGAGCATCCGGCCATTGGCTAGCGCAGCAGGGGGCTGATCAAAATGCCAACGAATGCTAAGCAGCCCAGAGCGACCAGAATATAGGCGACAGCTAAAGCGGGCGAGTGGCGGGGTCGATAGAGCAGATCATTGCGCTGAATTCTTTTCAGCTGATGGCGATGGTCAATTGCGGCATACAGCATGGCAAAGGTGCCCAGCGCCACAAACGCTAGTCCCAAAACGCGGGTCAATCGCATTGGGCTGATTGCATATCCTGCGGCTTGATAGATCACGGTTACAATGCGGTCAATGCCAAAGCCGAACCCAATCAGTGACAGCGCTGTGCGAATCCAGGCCATCAGGGTGCGCTCTTCGGCAGCTCGATTGCGCGCTTTGGCTAGCTCAGTCGCGGGATTTGGCAAGTCGGCAGCTGGGTCAGCATCGCGCATGAGAGTTGCTGGTTGAGAGAATGTAGCCGGATATAGCGTAGCTCAAGAAAAAATAGTTTGATTAAACCAGATAATTTTGCAAGCAGTTTTGCAGCGATAGACTAACCGATAGACTACATTCAGCCTGATCTCTACGAGCGCAAATCCTATGCCTGCTTCTCACCCTCGCGGCGGGTTCAGCCTCACCAACGAACTAGCGAAAGAACGTAACCGAGCAGCGGCTGAGCGCACCCTCAATGCTTGGGTTGGCAACTGTCTGAGCCTGATTGGACTTGGGGTTGCCGTCGATCAGATCTCGCGCAGCCTGCAACAGCGATTCCCGCATAGCGGTGCAGTCACTGCTCAGACGGCTCACCTCACGGGCATGGTTCTAATTGGCATCAGCTTGATCCTGCTGGTGATGGCGTTGATTCAGCATCACCTGGCGGTTAAATCAATTGAGCAGGCAGACTATCTGCTGCGATCTGTGAATGCGCTCAACCGAGTTGTGATGGCTGGAATTCTGCTGCTGGGACTTGCGGGAATTTTTACGATCATGTTTTTGCTGTAGAGCTAAAAAGCTGGCAAAAGAAAGCTCAGAGAGCATAAGAATCACCCAATAGCATCCTGAAATAGCCTGGAGCCGCCTGTAGAGGATTGATAAAGCGCTTCAAGGAATTGGGATCATGCAGGTTGGGCAGTTGATGGCTGGGGTTGGCATTGGCTTAGGATTGGCAGCAGGCTCGATTGGCGGCTGGACGGCATTTCAGCGAGCGCCACGAGCAACAGCGCAAGCGCCAGTCGCACAGCCCGTCGCACAGCCCGTCGCACAGCCCGTCGCACAGCCCGCAACGCCTGTGGCGCAAACCAGGATCAGCCTGACGCAAGCTGAAAACGACTACCTCTACGATCTGTCGCAGGCATTGCAGGCGATTGAGCAACGGCGGCTGAGTGATGCTGAGCGGCTGGCCATGGGTCGGCAGGTGGCAGGTTGGCTAGAGTCAGGCAGTGACTATTGGCAGATTCGCAGCCAGTTTGATCAAGCCTATGGCTCGGCGGTGACGGGCGACTATGCCCAGAACCGGGACGCCTACATTAAGTTTGCTACCGAGCGCTTGGCTCCGGCTTTTGTGGCAACGCTGACGCCCCCGCCGCAGGTGATCATCAAAACCAGGACAAAATATGTCGAAACGCCGAGTCAGCCGCAAATTGTGGAAGTTCCAGGCAAAACGATCGTGATTCGAGATGTGGTGCATGTGCCAAAGCCCTATCCTGTGCCCGTACCCGTTGAGCCGGAGCATCCGCACCCCTATCCGCACCCGCACCCAAAGCCAGATGATTCGGTTCAAGTTCCAGAACAGCCGCATCAACCCCATCAACCGCGTCAGCCCATCCAGCGGCCACCCGTTGCAGAGCTGCCTGCTCCAGCTCAACCCGTCGAGCCGCCGGCTGAACCCATTGCGCCCCAAGTCGAGCAAAATAGCAGCACGGTTGAAGTGGGTGCGACGACTTCTGAGCCGCCAGCCGAGGAAGCTGCCTACTAGCTAATCTGTGAATTCGCGGGCTTGTGCAGTCTGCGCTGTCCCGGACAATAGAGCTTTTAACGCCACCGCCTGCGCCGCCGGAAGCTGGCCATAGCTGAATACATAAGGCAAATCAGCAGGCAGCAGAGGCCGAAACTGCTGCATCACGTAGGGGCTACCGTAGACTGCTAATCCAATCAGCTGTCGAGGTTGCAACAGGTGATTCAGCCAACGCTCAGCCAGCCGAATCAGATCGGCGCTGCTGCGAAACGGATTGCCGCGAATAAATAGCTGTAGCAGGGTTGGGGGCGGTGCAGCCTGCCAGTCTATGGGCGGCGCGTAGCTGTCTACGACCTGCAAGCTGTAGCCTGCGGCTTGGGGCAGCGCAATCGCCGGAGCCTGTCGGTTGAGGAAATTGCAGTTGAGCGCGTCATCTATCAAAATTAGGTTGCACGCTTGTGCGGGTGGAGCTTCTACAGCTCGGTGCAGCGCCAGCGAAGCTTGCAGAATTTGCTCAACCAGCGCTAGCGTTTTGGGCTGGGCGAGCTGGGTTAAGTCTGGCTTAGGAGCCACTAGCTTTTGCTTTGCCCGCCAGATTCGAGCTAGCGAAGCGTCGATTTGCGCCTGCGGAATTCGGCCAGATTCCACAGATGCACAGAGCGCCAGAATTGCCCCTTCCGGGTCGCTCGGCATCATCAAAATATCGGCTCCAGCTTCGATGGCCAGCACTGCCGCTTCATTCGCGCCATACTGCTGGGTGATTGCGCCCATTACCAGCGCATCGGTGACAATCAGCCCCTCAAAGCCCATCGCCTGACGCAGCAGCCCGGTCAGAATAGGGCGCGAAAACGTGGCTGGAGCCAAGCTGTCCCAGGCTGGTAGCTTCAGGTGAGCGGTCATCACGGCATCTATGCCTGCGGCAATTGCGGCTCGAAACGGGGCAAGTTCTACGGCCTCTAGGCGAGCTTTGTCATGCAAAATCACCGGCAGCTCTAGAT
>CASBQH010000351.1 GCA_949127695.1 Synechococcales cyanobacterium PMM_0073 | reverse complement strand
GACTGGCTCCGAGCCATGCCCGCCTCCGACATGCCAACGCCCGACATACCTACACCCGACATGCCTACACCCGAAGCCGTCTTTCCAGCCCATTTGCCCATTCCTGATGGAAAAACATAAGAGCTGACCGACTGTTCAGGCGACTCCAGTTCAGTCTCAACCACCGAAGCCGCAACCCGCTTAGCTTCAGCTACCTGTGCTTGAGCAAATGCCCCGGCATAAACCGGAACGGGCAGCTCAGCATAGTGAGACTCTGCATACTGACGGGCGGGCTGCTGAAGTTTCAAGATAGTTTTACCGCGCAGCTCTTGCTCCCAGGCAAGCGTGACAAACTGATCCTCTACCCAGTCAGAAGGATAAACCGGCGGAATTCTCACAGTTGCGGAGCGTGCCAGCAACAGCCAGCGGCCATCCATGGCAATATAGCCAATCTCGATTGCATAGTCGCGGTCGCTGACGGGCACCGGCAAATACCACTCGCGGGCTAGCTCCTCACATTCATATTGCTGAAGGCTATGCGGACGCTGAGCCTCGCCAATACCCGTCACATCATAAAACCGCAGCGCCAGCCTGACGCCGCCCTGACGCCGCAGCTGCTCTTTGTACTCATTGGGAATATCCCAGTAGGCATAGGCCCACTGCGGATCGCGCGGCATTAGCACGATTTGACTATCGCCGTAGCCAGAGGGCAGATCAGGAAGAGCAGTATCGACGGCAGCTAGGGCGACAGCTGAACGTTCGGCTGAGCCTACGTCAAATTTTGCGGCTTCCACTTCAGACTGTGCCGCTTTGGACTGCGCTGCCTCAGACTGCGCTGCCAAAATTTGGGATGAACGAGCCGAAGCTCTCGCCTGCTGCGCTACCTTAATCGCTTCGAGCAGCTGGTCTTTCCGCATTCGGCTGTACCGCGAGACGGCAAATTCACTGGCTACTCGGCGCAGCTGTCGGAGGGTCATTTCTTCTAGCGGACGGTCTGCTGACATGAGGTTAAGTCTCCGTAGAATCAAGGAAAGGAATCACTGAAATCTGCAATATCTGGGCAATTGGGGATCGCGGGGATCAACTTCACTAATACTGTAAAGGAATTAGTCTAAAAATCAAGCGATCTCATCGCTCGATTCCAGGCGGGTTTACAGAGGAGTAGGAGATTCGGGAATCGTAATGTTATAAAACCATGACATTAGCCAGAGTGAGGGATCGTTGTGAGTCCAGAAAAGTCATCAAATCTTGACTGCTTAGAGTCAGCCTCTAAAGTTCAGGATGGACTGAGACAGGCTTGCCCCAGCTTGAACAGGAGTAAACTGGAGCCGAGAGCCACAAATAGCGAGAATCCTCAGCCAAGAGCCAAAACTTAATGGAGTCAGATATAGAACAACTAGAGACAGAGCAACTAGATACAGAGCAATCGGCTGGCAGTCAGCTGTTGAGCAAGGTGCTGTCTCCGGCAGTACGGCTTTGGCTGCGGGCGCAAATTGAATCAGCAGCCTCGCTGGAGTTTCAGATTTCAGGCCGGAATCGGCAGCTCCTGCAAGGTCAAATTCCCGCAGTGCGGGTCAGTGCCGCAGCGGTAATCTATCAAGGACTGCATCTGAGTCAGGTGCAGCTTGAAGCCAGCCAAATTCAGATTAATCTGGCTCAGGTGATGCAGGGCAAAGCGCTGCGGCTGTTGAAAGCTGTGCCAGTTGTCGGAGAAGTTTGCCTGACCCAGGCTGATCTGACGGCTTCGGCTGAATCACAGCTGCTGCAACAGGCGCTGGCTGACCTACTCAAAATCCTGCTGCCATCCTTCGATTCAGCTCAGCTAGCCGGACTTGAGCTAGCCGGACTATCTCTCCAGGATATGACCCTGCGATATCCCAACCTATTGCTGGGGCAAAACCAAATTACGCTGACTACCGAGCTGGTTTCCTCAGCTCCCGACTCATCTAATCGCTGGCACTTGACCTTACAAACAGCGCTTCACCTGGCAAGACCTGCAAGCTTGCAACTAAGTGACTTGACCCTAGAAATTGCCAAATTACGCCACCCTGCCACCAGCCAATCCCTGCCGCCGGTTGAGATTGATTTAGGCCGAGAGGTGAATCTTCGGCAGCTAGAAATCACGCCCAATCAAATCATCTGCGCGGGGCAGGTGAACGTGATCCCAGCCTGAAGAATGCGGCTGGGCAAACAACCGCAGCAGCGCCAAATCTGCTAATCTGAATCACCTGAGGCCAATTCAGGCCGAGTCTTGCCAATGGGCGGCAGGTCAACTGAAGACGTGATGCAGGCTGATCTACGCAAATTAGCGCAGCAGGGCGATCCGGTAGCGATGGCGCGTCTGCTCAATTCCAGCTTGCAGCTTCAAAGCGTGACGGCAAAGCTCGTGCTGCGAGAGCAACGGCTCAAAATTTTGCTCTCTGCCGAACATCCGCTCGACCAGGCTATTTTTGTGCCGATGATCCAGCAGCAGCTTGAGCGCATGCTGATCTGTACAATTGCCACCGTCAAGCTCTACAGCCAGCAGATCGGCAGAGAATTTCCAGACTGGACATTTGAATTTACCCCAGCTGGCTATGTCGCGCCGGTCGCGGTCGATCCAGTTGCAGCCGTCGCAGCTACCGTCGCGGCCAAAAGCAGCACCGCAATTGTCAAAGTCCGCACCGAGAGTCAGGAATTTTTGGCCTCGCTCCGCACCTTTCAGCTAGATTCGATCTTTCCCTATCGAGATGTGCTCAGCTGGGGGCTGTATCGCAGCAACATGGTTCGCCTGCTGCTGTTTCTGGGGCTGTTCCCGCTGGTGATTAACTTAATTGCGGAGTGGATGAGCTTAGAACAAACGGCATGGCTGCTGGGCATCTACTATGCCTCAATCTGGGGCGTCGTGCTTTACAACGTGATTAAGCCTGTGCAGTTCTCCTGGCAGCTGACGTTGTTTTGCGTCTCGTTTACCACCGTGATTGGCATTCCCATTCTGCTGATTTTGCAGCAAGTGCCGCCGTTTCGGGAGCTGTATCACGCGATTGGTGGCGGGCTGATGTTTCGGCTGGTGGGCTTTATTCTGGGCGTTGGCGTCCTAGAAGAGATTTGCAAAGCGCTGCCGGTCTATCTGTTAATAGCTTATAAAAAACTGCCAGACCCGCTCTCTAGCGCTTTTTATGGAGCAATGTCAGGCTTAGGATTTGCAATTGCCGAAGGCGTAGCCTACTCCTTTCGCTATGCTTCAGGACTGTCCAAGGGGCAGCTAGAGCTGGGATCTTACGTGGCGGCTAATACGATCCGGTTTGTCTCGCTGCCGCTGTTTCACGCCATTTTGGCCGGAATTGTCGGCTATTTTGTCGGGCTAACTATTATCAACCCCTCGCGGCGCAATGCGCTCTGTTTTCTAGGCGTGCTGATTGCCGCCACCCTGCATGGTCTCTACAATACCTTTGCGGGCGGTCTGCCCGGTTTGCTAATTGTCGGCTTTGCCGTGCTGCTGTTTGTCGCCTATTTACGCCGCAGCCAGCAGATTGTCACCGAGATGCACCGAGCTGAGCAAGATTCGCGGCGGCTTTAGGTTTTAACCTGAGTTAGCTTTTCCAAAAGCCCAGTCCCAGCGTCACCAGCAGCATCGTGCCAAACCCCAGCCGATACCAGACAAAAATCCAGGTGTTGCGGTTTTGCAGGTAGCGCAGCAGCCAAGCAATGGATAAATATGAGAATACAAAGGTTGAAATAATTCCGGCCAACAGCGGCAGCAGGCTGTCAATATTGCCAATTGCCTTCGCCGACTGGTAAAGCGTCGCCAGCGTTAAGGTGGGAATCCCTAACAAAAACGAGAAGCG